>NZ_MUFO01000080.1:0-5121 GCF_001995345.1 Salinivibrio sp. IB872
CATCCATCTCAGCAGCCAAAGCAGCTTCGGTGATCTGTTTAATCAACGGCGTTAGCAGTCCATCTTTCCCGTTGAGGTCTTGTCCAGATTGCAGTGCCTTAGCAAAAGCTTGAATATCAATTTCGTATTTGTCGGACATTGATGTATCACTCCCTGTTGAGGGTTAACTATAGGAGTGACACAGACTTTTGAACACTACCAAAAAACCAAGGGCTTCGAGATAGTTGAACGTATAGATCCAGAGGCGCTAGGTTGCGCATAATCCATCAGCTAAAAAATTAGTCACCTGACCCACTGATCCCAATTGAATTGCTCCGATTATCAATTAGGTAACTAGGTAACTAACAGGCATATAGAGTCCTATGACCTTGTTCATCGATTTCACGTTGGCCAATGCTCCACCAAACTTGTGCATCGTAATCACATAGTCTCAGCTGAGGACTGGGTAACTATTTGTATAGAAACATTGCTAGGCATCGTTGAGACGTTGATTAAGTGTTTGTAGATGGCAAAAACAATTCGTTAGTACAGTTTGGTGAAGTTGAGCCAGGCTGGAGAATGAGTACGACGATGAAGGTCTATAACCAATCTCTACTACGGAACATTTACTCGCTGGTGCTCCTGAATTTCCATATCGCCGCGGTGTTAGATAGCATCAATAATTTATCAGGAAGTGAAAATGGTTGAAAGAGGAAATACAGTTTACCAAATATTTATGTTGACCATGTCGGTCTATATTTTGTGTGCGCTGACGTTAGAGATGTTTGTTGTTGAAGATGACGAAATTAAATCAGTGTTGAGTCGTATAGATTTAGTGGTTTGTTTTTTCTTTCTCTTAGATTTCTTTATCAATCTTTTTTCTGCGGAGAGTAAGAAACAATATCTGAAATGGGGTTGGATAGATTTGGTAGCTTCTATTCCAACTTTGGATACACTTAGGTGGGGCCGTTTAGCAAAAGTGGTTAGGATTGTTCGCTTCTTGCGCTCCTTGAAATCAATAAGATATATCTATCAATCAGTAATAACTAGTCGTGTCCAAAGCATTACAGTGTTCGTGTTTTTAGTCTCATTCTTCTCGTTTACAGTTTGTTCAGGATTAATATTACATTTTGAACGAGAGGTCAATGCCGAGCTTAATACTGCWTCTGATGCTCTATGGTGGGCTTTTCTTAATATTATGAATGCAAAAATTAGTGTGACACTGGCTTTGACAAACGCTGGTCAGATAATGACACTTCTACTAAATAAGATAGGTCTTTTGATATTTGCATATTTCAATGGAATCATAATTTCTTGGTTGGTGCAGAAAAGAGTAGAGTTCAAAGGAAGCTCTGCTAACTAACAATAGGCCAGGGCGTCAATATGGAATTGAGCCTTTTTCTGATGACTAATTATCAGAAGTAGAAAAATGAGCTGGGGAGGACTCACCTTTGCCATCAAAGAGCACCACGACATCTCTCACTCCTTTAGGATCTTTAACTACCCAGCCATTCGGATCTGCACCAACCCCAGGTGTACAATCATCAAGGGTTATAGAGCAGTCTTTGGTATAAAACACTCGCACCCTTGGGCCATCGACAATGACTTGTATTGAACCATAGTCACGGTCGAAATTTTGGTAATAATTATCCATTGTTTTCATTTTGGCTTCGGCATTATCTGGAATGGGAGCAGATATGCGGTGATGAGGTGTAGAGCTGATGTCATCGTCTGCAAATCCCCATCCTTCTTCCCATTCGCCTTCAATGTAAGCGGGAGCGTCTATACGCCCACCTGAAGAGTGAGCGCCGGGGTAACCGCTCACTCCACCCATGGCAAAGTTGGCTTTACCGCCAGACACGGTTGTAATTGTCATTTTATAGACAGAGTGCCTACCGGTGGAACTACCATTCGTAAAACCAACCTCAACGGCGTAAGGTTCAGGCTCACAGCCTAAAACAGCGACTGACAATAGCAGTAGTAGAAATGCTCTCCATTTAATCATTGCCGAATACCTGGCTCTTGGGTTGGCATCAATTGACACCTAGATCTATTCCGGAGAGTTTGCCTTTTCCAGTTGTTGTGATGTCGCAGTGTCAGCTGAAGGAAAAGGAGTCGGAGAAGATTCGCCTTTGCCATCAAAGAGAACGACCACATCTGTCTGATTTTTAGGTGAACGAACGACCCATCCGTTTGGGTCTGCTCCCTGTTTAGGCGTACAGTCATCGTACATATCAACGCACGATTTTGAGTAGAAGACCCGTACTCTAGGGCCATCAACAATCACCTCCATCGAACCATAGTCACGGTCGAAATTTTGGTAATAATTATCCATTGTTTTCATTTTGGCTTCGGCATTATCTGGAATGGGAGCAGATATGCGGTGATAGGAGATTAAACCGCTACTCGGCTCTGGGTTACCTTTTGCCCACTCACCTTCGATGTAAGCGGGGGCATCTATTTTTCCTCCGCCTGAGTGGGCCCCAGGATAACCACCGACAGAACCCATAGCGAAGTTTGCTCGGCCTCCTGATAGCGTTGTAATCGTCATTTTGGACACGATATGCCGACCGGTAGTACTGCCATTAGTAAAGCCAGCCTCAACGGTGTAAGGTTCGGGCTTGCAACCTAAAACAGCCACTGATAAGAGCAGTGGTAAAAATGCTTTCCACTTAGTCATTGCTAAATACCTGACGTTTGGGTTGGTTATTACTGTCGATGCTCAATGCGTTAACGAACCTCTCGATTGCACTTTCGTAACCGGGATTTATAAGTGCATCATGGGGACGATGAATATATTCTCGAGATAAAACTACTTCATCTTTTTTCCACTGATTGTGAATGGAGCCTGATGGAAGCTTTTTCATAGACGACCACATACGCGTTATAAATGAGTCATCATGCTCATCGAAGGGCTCAGAGTTTAGCTTGTTTAAAGCATCCGTATCCCAGATAACACCCTGTTTTTCAGCTTGCTGTTTCATCCGCTCAAAAGTGAGCCCTGCCAGTGCATTGCTGGTTGGG
The DNA here is from genome assembly GCF_001995345.1 of Salinivibrio sp. IB872. Classification (NCBI taxonomy): domain Bacteria; kingdom Pseudomonadati; phylum Pseudomonadota; class Gammaproteobacteria; order Vibrionales; family Vibrionaceae; genus Salinivibrio; species Salinivibrio sp. IB872. The sequence continues at coordinate 3,004 of NZ_MUFO01000080.1, forward strand.
ATAAAATGGTAGTAATGTAGCTCACCGTTGACGAGCTTAACTTCACCATGAATACCGTGCTCTTCTCGCGTTTGTTGTTGCCAAGCTAGATTCTCTTGCGCAAGTTTCTGTTGGGCATAGGCGGCAAGTTCATGGGCTGATTTAAATTTTTGGATATCAGCTTGATACTTATCATAAAGTGATGTTTTATGGGTAAGCTTTCTATGATAAGTCGAGTCTACAGGTTGGTTGAGGCGCGCTGGCAGGTCTGTCCTGCCATATTGGTTTTTAGATGGATAGCCACCGCCAATATCAGTGTGACAGCCGGGGAATACTTCTTGACAGAAAATACCGTCACTAAAGGCAACCGCTTCGGTGTGGCCTTTCCCTAACGAGGTTAATGGAAAGTTCTCACGGTACTCATGCTGTGCACAAATCTGGAATACTTTTTCTGCCGCATTTGGTTTGAGGCCAAGCTTATATTCCCCTTCGTCATTGTTACCGGGCATATAAAATGAGCCTACGGTATCAAAAAGGCCCACAAAACGAACAGAAATACGGCGTTGTGTATCTGCCGCATAAAATTCATCGGATAGGGAATCAAACCGCTTATAGCTCTCATTGCCCAGCAAGTTTGGATAAATCTCGCTAGGATTTTTGCTTCTTTCGGGATTGCTATAGTCAGGAAAACCGGCCTCTAGTGCATTGACAAAATGCCTTGCCAATGCGGCACCGCGGCTGAACCCAAACACATCAAACTGAATGTGATTGATTTTATGATATTCGGTTCCAAGTCGGCGAATAATACCGTTAACTTCTTTTAACAGTGTTTGCCACTTCCACAATCCACCGGTGTCATCAAACACGCCAAAAGCTTGTCCAGGGAAGAGCTTCTCATCACCACCCGCATCAATGATTGGGTTACGCTCTCCGGGGATAATGGGAATATCATCCACTGTGCCTACCCCAGATACATAGATTTTAGCTGATTGGCCATCTTGTTCTGGGTACGCTTCAAATAGGCGAGCAATATTGGTACGCGACTTATTGCCGTACATCTCTTTGTATTCATCATTAGGGCTATTTTGCCCTGTACCATCAAAGAAAACCCCAATACGCAGTGTCCGTTCGCGTTTTACGTTGACGACTGGAAGCTCTTTTTCGACTGTTTTTTCATCGCTGATTGCTTTAACAGCGGAATTAAGTAAACAACGCTCGCTGTAGTCGTAAAACGTATTTAATGGATGATTGAACCAATCTGGCGATATGGGTGGAAAGCCGTAAGAAGCGGTTTGAGTTTGCTTTTTCTCCGTCGGCTGACTAACCGTTAGGCTATCACCCACCGCCAATGCCATTGGTTCAGCGTCATACTGAGGATTCAACTCCAACAGCTGCTTAGCGGACAAGCCATATTGTTCGGCAATAGCAGGCCATGATTCACGTTGGCGGGTAGTCGGATCAAACTTTACGGTATGGGTTAATGGTTGAGCTGAGTCACCAGTTTTATCGCTATCCGCATTTGCAGGTGAGTCGTCTCGATTCGCAACGGTTTGCTTAGGGGCGGCGAGTAAATCGCTGATAGATAGCTTTACGCCGTTTTCTGCTAGCCATTCATCATCTAAATTATCGAGCTTTTCACGAGTAATTGCTTCTTTGAGATAGACGAGGTGTTGGTCCTCGACGTCTTTACCTTCTAACTTCCAGTAAACCAAAATGGCACTCTGGTGCTTGTTAAGGCCTTGGTCATGATTGAGTTTTTCATGGGTAGAACGCGTGGCATAAAACTGCCACTTGCCATTGCCTAACAGCTTATATTCTTGAACAAGGCGCTTTTGGTTGAAGTGATAATAATATCCCTCTGTGGGTAAACCGAGTCGTTCACCTAACTGAATAGAGGGCGTCACTGGAATAAAGGCTTCTCGGACCACAGCGGAACCTTCAGGCTTCATCACTACGTGGTCAGGAACACTCACTCCCATGGTGTCGGCAGAGATTTTAGCCACTAGCTTTTTAGGCTCATCAAATGCGGCGTAAGCGGTGTACTTAGTACCGTGTTCGGTAGGCTTAGTTTGCCACTGGCCAATTGTGCCTTCTTGCTCAGTTTTCGCTAATTGGAAAGTACAGCCTACGGCCTTACGA
>NZ_MUFO01000081.1:0-5015 GCF_001995345.1 Salinivibrio sp. IB872
CATTAATTAACAACCATTTAACTCATGTAAAAAATAATCATGCATACCCTCGATATTTTCATAATGGGCTCAATACTTTTTTTTGGAGGATACGCCTYTTTGTGGGCTGTACCAGCCGTCTTTATACTCGCAATCTTGGCGCTTAATGACATCAAACGCATTGAATTTATAGACCAACAACTTGCTAAAGATGTAAAACAACTTCACAGCAGGCTTGATTATCAATTATCTTATAAGATCGTGAACCGCTTTGCCCTTTACTGCGTTTCCTATCCGCTTATTCGATATCGCCAAACGACCAATTCCTGGAAGTTCAAATCCTTTATGTGGTTAAACTTTTTAGGGTTTTGGAGCTTGATTTTAGCGATTATMTTTTCTTACCTATCCGAGAGTTTAAATATAACATTCTAATCGTCATATCTTTGCGAGGAATTTTATGCCAGAAAGTGAATGGTGGGAGCTTTTACTTATTATTCTGGGGTTGGTTTTCGGAGGATATCTTGTTTTATGGTCAATACCTTCCGTCTTTATACTCGCAATCTTGGCGCTTAATGACATCAAACGTATTGAATTTATAGACCAACAGCTTGCTAAAGATGTAAAAAAACTTCACAGCAGGCTTGATTATCAATTACCTTATAAAATCGTCAATCGCTTTACTCTTTACTGTTTTTCCTACCCGCTTATTCGACATCGCCAAACGACCAGCTCATGGAAGTTCAGAGCCTTTATGTGGTACAATTTTTTAGGTTTTTGGAGCCTTATTCTCTCGGGCATCATTGTCTATCTGGCTAAGTTGTCCGGTGTGATAGACTGACCACCGAGCACTACAGGAGCGAATCTAACTTATGCCGCCATAGGCTGCATTACCCTTTACTTCGATTGCTGTCTGGTCTTGGGCATTCATCTTTGCAGTGACTGAAAAGCTTCAGTGAAGTGTGCAAATGTCAATTCCGCAGAACACTAAAACATGGAAAGTATCTACGCGCCAAGTAGCTAGTTTGAAGGGGAGGGTTAGATATTTTTATCTGAAAAGTCATTTGACTAACTAAAGCAAAGAGATATCAGATTGGAATTATATGAATTAGTTGTTACTATGATTGGATTGGTGCTTGGGGGATACCTTGCAGTTTGGTCTATCCCGGGTATTATCATGTTTTCTTTGATTACTCTTGGGGATATTAAGCGTATTGTATTACTGGATAAGTATTTATCTCAAAATATAAACAAATACTATACCGAACAGGGCCCTGAATTCAGATAATAAGTGCAACACTCATGGTTAAACTGGCGAGAGGAAGTCAACTGCTGATAGTGGTACGCTTCTCATCGCCAAAATCAAAACGTGATTACCATGAGTTACCAGCAGTTGACCGAAGGACAACGATACCAGATTTCTGTCCTTTTGGCCCGTGGCTGTTCACAAACAGTCATTGCCGAAACCCTTTGTAAGTCAAAATCAACAATCTCGAGAGAGCTAAACAGAAACAGGTTACCAGACGGCCGTTACGAGCCCGCTAAAGCTCAGCAGCTAGCGACAAGTCGACGTATACATGCCGACAAAAGGCGCATACCTTCGATGACAATCGACTTTGTTAAACTCTGCCTGAACGTTGATTGGAGCCCAGAGCAGATTAGCCATGTGAGCACGCGGTTGGGCATGCCTGTCAGCCATGAATGGATTTATCAATATGTGGCAACGGATAAAGCGGCTGGCGGCAAACTTTATAAGTCATTGCGTCAAGGGCACAAACGCTATCGTAAGGGCAAAACAAGCAAGCGCTGTGTGATACCAGAGCCTGTGTCTATCGATGAGCGGCCAGCCATTGTGGATACCCGTGAGCGTTTTGGTGACTGGGAAATCGATACTGTTTTGGGCAAACACGGCACAGGCGCGCTTGTCACCATTGCTGAACGAACCAGTCGTTTTTACTTGGTAAAAAAGGTGAGCAGCAAAAGCGCTGATGCTGTCCGTGATGCCACCATTGAGCTACTTCGACCGTACGCCGCGTATGTGCACACAATCACCGCGGATAATGGTTCAGAATTTGTCGGACACAAGGCAATAGCAGAGGCATTAGAGACAGAGATTTACTTTGCTCACCCTTATTCATCCTGGGAGCGAGGTTTAAACGAAAACAGTAACGGGCTACTCAGGCAGTATATTCCCAAGGGCACTGACCTGCGTGAAATCACTGAAGAAGAGGTGATGCAAGCTGTGGCTCGTTTGAATGCTCGACCAAGAAAATGTCTTGGTTTTAGGCAGCCTAGCGTTATCTTTAACAAGTTATGCCAGGCTGCAGACGAGAGTGTTGCACTTCGCGGTTGAATCCGCGGCTATTTAAAACCTTACTACCAAACCCCCTACTCGATTGGCACACGTCTGCTTTTATACTGGATAACTTATCCTATAACAAACAATCGTAAGCAAAAACTTCCTAAAAAAATGAAAGTTTTCATGTGGGTTAATTGCATTGGGGTATGGTGCTTTATTATTACACCATTATTCTCTCAACTCATTAAGCATTTAGACTGATAAAGCTTGCAATGTTCATGGTGCAAAGTCTGTAATAACAAATATATCAATAGCAGAATGGTGGGAGTTTTTGATTGCAATCCCTGCGCTAATTTTTACTAGTGTGTAGGTTTCAGGCTCGCACACCGCTCCCCCTCACACCTATTGATTTCACACATAGTTACACAACGGTGCGCATTTGCGCTTTACATCGATTGCGGGTCGATGAACACTGCTGGGCAGAGTATAATGACACCGATATCACGTAGAGTTAGTCACACATTATGAGCAATACCACCGCGAAAAAGCCGAGTCCCCTGTTTGAAATCCTGTTCAACGTTTTCATCCCTTCGATCATCCTGATGAAGTTGAGCGGCGATGAATACCTAGGTACAGCCACGGCACTGGTCGTCGCTTTGGCCTTCCCTCTCGCTTACGGCGGGATGGATCTGGTCCGTAACCAGAAATTCAATTTTATCGCAGCACTAGGTTTTATCAGCGTATTACTGACAGGCGGGATTGGCCTACTCGAGCTCGATACCCGTTGGTTAGCCTTAAAAGAGGCGCTTATCCCCGGCCTTATTGGCTTGGCGGTGTTAGGGTCAACCTTTACCCGCTACCCACTGATGCAGAAGTTAATTCTGAATGACAGCGTGCTCAACCTCGCGTTGATCAATCAGCGTTTAAAAGAGAGCGGGCAATCCGCCGCCTTTGAGCGTTGCTTGATGTGGTCAAACTATCTGTTCGCCAGCACCTTTGTGTTCTCATCAGCGATGAACTACTTCCTTGCCACGTGGATTGTCACCAGCCCTGCCGGCACACCCGCGTTTAATGAAGAGCTAGGCAAAATGACGCTGTACAGCTACCCGATGATTGCTATCCCTAGCATGTTGATGATGTTCGGCATCTTCTACTACATATGGCGTCAGATACGCGCGATGACATCGCTAGAAACAGAGCAAATCTTCCACCTGAAATAACAAGCGCCACGCGCGACGTTTAAAAACGGATCAAAAAAGGGAGGATAGCCTCCTCCCTTTAGTATCATTTCCATCCTTGACGCCACTTCTCGTCACTTTTGAGCTCACGCCAGTCAATCGGATATTCTTTTTTCGACAGCACCGACTCGAGCACGCATAACACCACCACACCGTCTTCATCATACTCAACGTCGGAGACCAAAAAGTGCTTCTCGCGATTAATGGGTTTGACCGCCGTCCACTTGCTATTGCGTAACTTGGCTGGATTGATTTGATTCACGCTCACCCCGTTAGATACTGCATCGGTTAAATATAACGATACCTTGTACGAACGGGGTTCGGTTTGGTTCAGTGGTTGGGGGTGGTGTAACTCGTTCCCACGCGGGAGGAGGGAACGAGATCAAACGCACTCAAATCCATACCGAAAAACTTTAAGTGTAAATCCTCAACTCGATATTATATCTAAACAGATTGCTAAAATTAAAGTAACAATCAAAAGAATAATAAATTTAATCCATAATAAAGATCTAGCTATAGAATCTAATTTTTCTATTACTTCTTCATTTACACTGCATTCGAGTTGAGTTTTATTTTGAGGCAATTTTTCCGAAAACCCCAAACATAGTATATTAACACCAAGAGACAAACCTAAGAATGTAAGAAGCATATCATATGCATCTATAAACGCACGAAAATTACTATAATCATACTTTTCATCAGCACTCATATAGTTTTCAATATTTGTAATTACAACAGAGGATCCTTCGTTATAGCCAGAAGAGAGAGCTTCTTGATTTTTTACTACTGTTTTTATTGCTTCAAGCAACTCTCTTTGCTGATAGTAATCATCCATTCCTTTCATCGCATTGACTAGCGGCATTGCTACACTTGCGAGAAAAATTATAAATAGACCAAAAAAAACACACTCTTTATGAGAGAGTTTTTTTATTAAACAAAAAAACACAATTGCAACTAGAAGAGGGATGCACAATGCGAAAATTGCCAACAAAGGCTTTACTAAAGACGAATCCAATTAACTTATTCCTTAATCTTAACTGCTCTGTTCGGGATTAACTTGCCACGGAAAACGCATGAACATCCGCGTCACGAAAGGCTTCCCAGCACGGTCGCGAGGTACTCTTGGTCCATCGCGCACATCATTCGCTTGCGTTGAATACCGGCTTTAAAACTCTTCTCTTGCTTTAATAAATTCAGAACCATTTGCCTTATTCGTGCAAATACTTCAGCTCGGTCATCTACCCTAATTCGACATGCATCTTCTTTTAATCCAACATCGAGCTGCCAGTGCATTGATTCAATTAACCAGTGCGAGCGAGTAGCATCATGAAGCTCTTTCGCTGTCAGTGCTTTTGAACTTATATAATAGCGCACAGAAATATCGGATTCTTCGGCGTGTTTGCCTTCTTGTCGAACACTCACCATGATGCCCATCGTTTTTAGTTCAGGCCAATCATAAGCCAAATCACCTAATACACTTAAATTGGTATTAATCAGTGCAC
>NZ_MUFO01000082.1:0-4898 GCF_001995345.1 Salinivibrio sp. IB872
ACCAAGGGTGGCTTTGCCAACGAGAACGCATTGCTCAAGTTGCTGTATGCAGGTATGTTGAAGGCGTCAGAGAAGTGGACGCATCCGGTGCAGAATTGGAACCTGACATTGTCCCAATTGAGCATCCACTTCGAAGGACGGCTCGACGACTACGTAGATCTTTAAACGTTGGGTGACACAGAACTATGAACACCCTCGGTTTTTTTGAACGACATATTGTGTTTAAAGTTATCCATAGAATCTGATGGGTCAATAGCTCCTAAATTAAGGCGTTCAATTGTGCTACGAGAGACTGCGACTGACAGAATTGGAGCCTCCTCTAAGTGACCTGTCTGGGAATTAAGCAAGTCGTCTATAGCCGTGACAATAACAAGGTTGTCGGGGATAGCTGAAAAAAGCTCATTACCTACCCGTAATACACAGCTACATACATAATCTTGATATATTTCATTAAACCTTCCCTTTGGCATTTTTTTAACAGACAGCTTTCCGCTCTTTAGTAAACTTTTCGCTTCGGATGGAACTATCTCAGTTCCATGCACATTAATTGTTGCTTCTAAAGTTCCATTGTCGTGGACAGAAATTGATAAACTCGACCCTAGATTTGAGATTTCTGAAAATGGCTGGAGGTTGTCAATTGCTTCAATTTTTGCCTCTGCCTCTCCATCCAAAAGAGCTTTAGCTATAGCTACACTTTCTTTCCATTCCTCTGTTTCTTTCTCCCATTTAGAAACGCTAGCTTTATAGTTGGCCTGATCTTTTTTAATAGCCACATCAACTTTGTGGGAAAGCAATGCTTTTTTCTTCTCCTCCCGTTTGAAAAGACGATCTATAAATCCAGGCTTATAGGATTCTAAAGATTTGCGTGCTTCCGATTCATTATCATTTTTTCTTTGAGGTTCGATAGGTTGAGTAGATGAAGAAATTTTATTCCAGTCTATTGGTGGGGTACATTCTTTGTGGACTGATTGGATTACATCAATATGATTTTCATAGACTTCCACTTCGTAAGCTGCCTGCTCTAATTCTTGCATTTTTTCATATTGCTTTTGCTGCCTTTCAAGATCCCTTTGTCGTCTTTTCGCATCTCGTTCTGCAGCACGAACTGCTGCACCGATTGAACGAACGGTTCCTTTCCACCCCATAGTCGATATCCCTCTTATTAGTTACAGCTAACGCCAAATTAAGGTGTGAACAACGCTAACCACCTACCTAAAGCATTGTGCCATAAACACTCAACTTGCTTGAAGTGAGAGCGCCGAGCGTTGTGAATCACTCTTAAATTCATTTGTTAGCTTTCTGATCCCACCAGTGTACTGATATCAAAAAATCTCTCAATTTCACCAAAAGTATCTATTCCTTCGAGTCCTATATACTCAGGGGTATTCCTAAATTTCATATAAATGACAAGCAGGACGTTGTGATGCTGATTTAAAAAGCTCTGAAGCAAAGAAATTGCTGACCTTTCTGTCGTACAATGGAAAGAGCATTTGTTTCGAATCTGTCTCAGAGCAGTAGAAAAAGAGGCTTCAAGAATTGGTTGGACCTCACCTTGATTGAAGTCCATCGATGAAATAATGTTAGTTGTTTCTTTTTGCATTTCAGCATCAATTTTACTCACATCTCTTGTGTTACCCTCTACTTCTACTTCAGGGTTTATGATCAAGAAAGCTTTGAATGCCTCATACATGTGACCACACCATCTAGCATAAGCATCAAAATGGTGGAGTTTTATTTTTTCATCAGGCTGCCACTCTGGATTCGCGAGCCTAACTGAACACGCACGATAGAATTCACTGAATGCGAATTCCGCACGTAACATTTCAAACTTAATACTCTGTTTATAATCAATACTTTCCTCTAGACTCACATTTTCCTCCGTGAAAGCTAACGCCCGCTTAAGGGGCAGACAACGTTACTACTAACTTTCCGCATAACACCGTAACCACTAAAACAAACGCATTATAAAAATGCCGCGAGTTGGCTGTCCCTCWTGAAGCGTTTGTTATGCAAATTTTTGGGACAGACCAAAATTTTCAGTAAACATAAAAGCTAAAACTGTAAATAACCCCATAAATACGGGTAAAAAATAGTCTATATCTTCACTCCAAGCAGCTAGCTGGCAAGCTATTGGGACTGCTACTTCAATATGGTGGAGCTTAGTTTCGCGACTGACATTTTGAGTAGTAACAGAGCCTAATACTCTAAAACGCCCTACCTTGGGGAAAGTAGCTTTTATTTTTTCAATTTCAATTTCTGCATCCGAAATATCAGAGTGTTGAATCTGCTTGATATAGCTAATACACCATTTTTTATAAATCTGATCATTGTTTATTTTCTGATATCGCGGATGAAACTGTTGAAGAATATTCACTCTTTTTCTATGAGGACTATCCTCTAACATAATTGCATAATAGAAATACCTAAGAGTTCCATATATACACATGATCAGTAACGCCACTTTGATATTTTCAGGATTTGAAATTTTGATAGGAAGCCCTAAAAGAGGTATAGGTTTATCCATACTAATAGAAATACCAGCCAAGAAGTAAGATGATGCTACCAATGATGAGATCAAACAAAATCGTCTCAATTTTTCAATATCTGGCACAGAAGCCTCCTATTTGCATAACGCCGCGCTCTGCGGCAAAATTTGGAGAGCAGAGGAAAGTTTGTCCGGCAGCAGCGCCTTGTTAGTTTTTCTTTGGTTTGCACTTTTTAGTCTTTAACCAATTTTGGTCAATATCTATTTTAGATAGAGAAATTTTGTAATTTAGCGCCCTTAGTGTTTTTAAAGAATTCTTTAATGTCACCTTTGAAAAGAATGGGAGCTCTTTCGGTATATCTTTGGTTGTAGCAATTGCATAAACCACCCTATATTTACTTGGGTCTGGCCTTGGTTTTGGGTCGGCCAATTTGATTGATGCAGGCAATTTTGGGTTCAATTTTTCTCTATAGTCAGAGTCTTTTATAAACGCTTCCGCAGCCACAAAGCCTTGAGAGAATAGGTGACTGAGTGTGCTAGAGCTTCTGTATAACTTGACATGAACAAATTCATTTCCACCCTTTATCAAATCACAGTGCTCTAGCTTGTCATAAGGACCACCAATCTGGATATTATTTTTATCCATCAAGCAAAAATCGCTTTTTGTCTTAGCAACTAGCTCGTTATAGTCGCTCTCATCATCATGAGAATATATGGGAAATGAAAATGGATGAATATCAATATCGCTGAGGTAATCATCAACTGCTGACACAAAATTACAGTTTATTTTGTACCATACTCCATTTCTTAAAATGTAATGATCTTTTCCAAACTTAATTTCAGCATATAAACAGCGGTAGACAGGCCAATTTTTTACAGACTGATACTCATTGTCGTTTACGTGAACAACATTGCTCTTCATTAACTCAACCGTAGGAGTTACGCCATCAAGGTATGTTATATAGTCATCGAAAGATAAAACCACATGACGAGGTGTTTTCTGGTACATATCAAATGAATAGCCGATTTGACCTTCCCAGTCTACTATCTCCGGTTCTCCTAACCAGAAATTAGAAACATTGTTATTGCTTAAGTATTGATCTAGTTCCAAATCTAGTATTTCAATTTCGTCATAGTCCCGAACCCTATTGATATTTTCTACCCAGCTAAATTTGTCCGGAAGATTGGAACGATATTGCTTGATTGATTTTGAAAGAATCGCGGGTATATCTGAAAGATTGGCTTCTACTGCTATTGTAAGGGCATCCCTACCAGTTACATGACTACCAAATTCTTTTACTAATGATGCGCCTGTTACTGCGTAAAGCATCTCCATCTCAGAATCTAAATGGAGATTGAATATATCAACATCCCGAGTGCTTTGAGTTCTTGAATTCAATGGATTGTGATCATAGCTGGCTTTATCCAAACTTCTCAGCTTGTCAGGATCTACCGAGTTCAGCGTCACTTTTAGACCGAAGTCACGCTCGATAGACTCTTGCTTTAAAAGATGAAAACCAGTGCCAAAAGACAGTACAAATGTAGCTCCTGATACTCTTACGATAAATACAGCACCCACATTTGAAGAGGTGCCAAATTCAGAAACATCAACTTGGCTATCTGTTGTAAACAATCTAGTCCACGGCGGAGAATTTTTAGGTGGCTGCTTTTTTATGTAAAGACGGGCTGACTCTGCTTCTGGCAAGTCCATTTCAATAGGTTGCTTAACATTTTCTAGCTTTATAACATCAGAATCAGGCTTTCTCCCATCTCTCGCCAAATAGATAGATAGCTTTTCTTTTCTGATTTTCTTTACTTTTGCCATAAGTCCCTTCTCGGCTCAGCACTGTAAAACTAACATTGTATTAGCGCGCACGCACGATTTCCCAAAACCGTTATACGCACTCTTGCCCACCTAACTATCTGTTACCAAAATAATTTCTCACCTCTAATGGATACTACTCTTCCGCGAAAGTGTGCATGCCGCCTATCTCTATTCTGGTATTCACACTATCCCCCAAGCGTAATTCTGTAAACGCATGACTAATAAACTCTTTTTGTCATCCGTTCTGAGATAGTGTGAATCGGTCACGGATAAACGCGCACGCTTTTAGCTCTATCTAGCCGATAAGCTGGTCAAACATGGCTCTTCATCGTTCATGGTGGAAAGTCATATCAAGCCCCCCAAAATAGAACAGTATCGCTGTCTTGAACCGTTGTTTGTTTCTAAAGCCTTTGGCTCTAAGCTTCATATATTGGATTTTGGCATTTATAGCCTCCGCCAAGCCATTCGATGCCTTAAGCCGCATTGTATTAAGGATTGCTGGTAAGTGCTTTTTCACTGTCGCTGCTGCTGTCATCAATGGTTWAATTCCACTTGCTTTAACTAAAGCAAGCCACTCTAGCCATTGAT
>NZ_MUFO01000083.1:0-5420 GCF_001995345.1 Salinivibrio sp. IB872
ACCTCAACCGGGATAGGCGGCATGCACACTATCACCGAAGAGAGCTTGATGAGAGAGATGGAAAAACCGCATGCTTATCATGAGGTTATGGATAGAACAGGGCGTATAACGGTTTTGACAAATCGAGCACGCGCACTAATAAAATGTTAGGGCTCTCTGAGAAAATTGCATGGAAGAAGTAAAAAACAGAAATACCGAATATCTGAGTTCAATTGGCATTGATGTGCCTGAGCACTTGCCTCAGATAGAAGGTCTTGATGAGGTTAATCCTAGATCGGCTCGGGATATTGCTGGTCGTTTAAGTGCATCGGCCTATGTCATTGGCTTGGGCTTTGGTGCGAAAGGTAAGGATCTTCTTGAGCAGCTGAACAAGTTTCATCTGATGCCTTATGTAAGTGGATATGAGAAAGAGTTGCTCAGCCAAGACTTAATCGGAGACCAAGATAAAATAAATATGTCTTGGTTAACTGAATGTGCTCAAGCTCTTTCTTGGTGTATTGGTCTAGTGGAGCTGGACCACTTTAAGCATTGCGATGATGATCTAGCTCACAAGATACCGTTTAAGACCGACCCTCAAGAGTTCATTCAAAAGGCCGAGCTTCGCCCAATCGCYGAAATCCAAGAGCAGTCCGACCTTTTATATAGAATGCACTGGTACGCAAGAAACTGTGGTTTAACGGGACAAGAATGTGAGTTAAGCGAAGGTATAGTTTCCAAACGTAGAAAGGCAATTGATTGGGCGTATGGTGTGGAGGAGGATTGGGATGAAGTGCCAATGGATACCTAGCCCTAACAAGCCCGCCCAAGCGACAGCATGAGCTGTCACAATTTTTGAAAAACAACAAAAATTTCGCCAGCTGCATGCTGCGCATGGCGGAAGCGTTAGCTGTCTAGGGGGATTTCGTGCTACCAGGAGATGTATTACTAGTAACTGGTGAAGGAAAATTATCYTCATCACTTGTGGCTGTACAAAAAGCCATTTATAAAAACGCCATTTCTAGCCATGTTGCTTTTAGTTTGGGTGATGGGGTTTTTATACACGCTACAGGTGACAAAGGTGTGCATTTAACCTTGTTGATTGATGAAGATAGGGCCTGTAAAGCTGGATGGAGAGTTATTAGACATAAAACCATTACAGAGACATGTTTGAAAACTGAAAATCTTCAGGAAGCGGCCATGTTTTTCTATGCTCAAGATTACAATAAGGCTTTTATGGGGGCAGGTAATGAGTCGTCGTCATTTTGCTCTGAATTAGTAGCAAAAGCCTTTGCGAGAGCTGAAATAGAAATCATTGAAGGAAGGCCGCCTAGCAAAGTTACACCAGCTCATTTTGATCAAGAAGCCGATGACTTGGAAGAGTGGGTAGATGTCACTGAAGAATACCAAGAGCTGCTTGCTAGTATGAAAGAAAATGAATTTGTGTTTAGATTGGCTGCTAATACGTTAAGCTCAGTTATGACAAGACGAAAAGCACATGAACCATTCCGACAAGAAATTATTGAGCTCCTTGAAGGTGGTTCGCCTAATAATCGAGAACTRGCTCAAAAAATGAGAGAAATGCTAGCTGGAAGAAATTTAAAGTATTGGCATGAAAAAGACAGCTAATAATGCAATTAAATTCGCTCCCTGTGGTCGCCGGACGCTCGTTCCTCGCGCCGTTTATTGCGGGCGTTAGCTTAAAGGAAGGATATGACGAAGTTTTTATATAAATATATGCCTCTAAGAGAAGAGTTTTTCGATAACTTCATGATTAGAGCCACCCCAGTTATGGCATTAAATGACCCATTTGAAGGCTTTTTTAATAAAAAACAAATAGAAGATGCCGACCATCAACAAAGGGAATATTATCGTGCTCTAGGAAAAAATGTGAATGAGAAACATGATGGTATGATCGAAAATTTGATGGGGGATGTGCAAGAAGATTTCTTTGACTTAGGTATTCTTTCTTTTACTGAAGACCATAATAATCCTCTTATGTGGGCACATTACGCTAACGATCATAAAGGAGTTGTCGTTGAGTTTAACTTGTCTGAGCCTTTGTTTGATGACTCAATACAATATCTTAATGGCAAGAGAAATAGATTCGGTAAGAATTATTTAGGTGATATTTTTGAATTCCCCGAGAAAGTTGCATATCGAAGGCAACTTCCATCCTTTGATAGACCCGAGTTATCTGCACCAGATTCAGAGCATGAGTATCATTGGATAAAGTTTAATCGAGAAATTTTATTTACTAAATCCGAAGATTGGATTTATGAGAAAGAGCATCGCTCGATTGTTCAACTGCATGATGCAGATTCAATCATTTGCAAAGAAAACAAACATATACGCAAAGTATGCTCCTCTGACAAGTCTATAGAAGTTGTCACACTTGATAATGATAAAATTCAAGTTATTTATCCAAAAGAGTATGAAATGCATGAAGATATGGGAGATGAGAGTATAAAGAAAGAAGTATACTTTTTGTCTAAAGATTACAATGAGCCAGCAATACACTTGTTTAGACTTAACCCTGATGCAATTAGCCGTATCTATTTTGGGTGTAAGTCTCCCTGTGGTGGATTAGCTGCCTCAATAAAGGAAAGTGGCAAGCTTAAAAAATTGGATGGGCTATATAAAATGGAGCATAGTAAAAAATACTATCATCTTGATTCAGTGAAAATTTAAGCTAACACATATGAGCCCTTCTCCGGTCAATAGGCAATAGCATTTTTTTGGCTGCGCAGCAGCCAAATGCTCTCGAACAGCAAAGTCGTCTACTTCGTTCTGTCATTTCCGCCATTAAGTCATTGCTTACGGCAAACACATATAGAAGGTCTCTTACTGCGGTCTCACCGCTGCCAGCCAACCCTGTGACAGGGCCACTAGACATTACTTCCCGTTCCCACTCAGGAGCATGAGAACGAGTTATGGAGAATGACTTTTCCGTGTTCGCCCACCGCGTGAAGAGAAAATTGATGCTTGGCGAGAACAACGCTGAAAAAGAACTGAGTAGACATGGTTACCTCCGGTATTAAAGGCCGCACCTAAGTGTGGCAGATCTTCAAGAGGGGGAATCCATGTCATTCGTTATGAGGCATATGGATATTCAACTAATACAAATAGAAAATGATGAGTTTGAAAGTCTGTTCTCTGTTGTGAAACAGGGACTTTATTCGCATGTTGATGCCGTATTTGGCTGGTGTGATGACTTCCAAGTCAATCGTTTAAAAAATGACTACGAGCCGCATTGGTTTCACTGGGTTTATCTCAATAACACGCAAGTTGGAATGCTATGCTTCAAGCCTTACGAAAACGCATTTCATGTACATTTACTCATTGTGTTTCCTGAATTTCAAAATCAGAAACTGGGTGAAAGGGTCATGAACATGATTCACGAAATGGCGCGTGAGCAAGGGCGTAGTTACGTAACCTTATCAAGTTTTACTAGAAACGAGCCTGCGGTAAGGTTTTACAAATCCCTTGGCTATCAGGTGACTGAAAGCGATGAAAACTTCCTTTCTTTGTCGCTTCAAGTTGCCTCATAACACATATGAGCCCTTCTCCGGTCAATAGGCAATAGCATTTTTTGGCTGCGTCAGCAGCCAATGCTCTCGAACAACAAAGTCGTCTACTTCGCTCTGTCATTTCCGCCATTAAGTCATTGCTTACGGCAAACACATATAGAAGGTCTCTTACTGCGGTCTCACCGCTACTTGCCAATCATGTTACTGGGCCATTAGACATTATTCGGTTAACCCAAGCAGGCGTTATTCAAAAAGAAGGCTAAACGTTTGTTTTCCAATTATCTTCAGGCTCAGTTTGGGTGTAAGCAACTTTGTTGTTCGCTTGGATGCGCAACAATGGGGCGGCTAATCAAAGTGTAACCCTCCCCAAAAAACTGGTCATTAGCAATTAGAGGTTTTCCGTTTACACTGAAATAAACGGAGAACGCATGATGAAAAAATCACGCTACACAGAAACACAAATCGTAAAGATCTTGAAGGAAGTCGAAGCAGGCCGAAAGGTCAACGAAGTCTGTCGCGAATATGGCATCTCTGATGCGACATACTACAACTGGAAGTCCAAGTATGGTGGGATGGAAGCGTCAGATGTTAAACGGCTTAAAGAGCTTGAGGATGAGAATCGGAGGCTCAAGCAAATGTTTGCCGACCTAAGCCTTGAGCACCGTATCGTTAAAGATATTCTGGAAAAAAAGCTGTAGGGCCAGCGGTTAAGCGCGAGCTTGTCGATTACGCTCGCAAACACTACCAGGTCAGTTTGCGAATGGCCTGCCGCGTAGTTGGCATTAGCGACTCAGTCTATCGTTACCGACCAGATCCGCATCGGGATGATGAGGTTATCGCGACGTTGCAGGACGCAGCAGAGCGTTATCCTGCCTACGGTTTTGGCAAATTATTTAAAGTACTTAGGCGCTGGGGACACCGATGGAATCATAAACGAGTCCATCGAGTGTACTGTTCGCTCAAGCTAAACCTACGGCGCAAGGGAAAAAAGCGCCTACCTAAACGAAATCCAACACCACTGGCATGTCCAGAGTCGATCAACAGTTGCTGGTCTATCGATTTCATGAGTGACTCTTTGCTCTGCGGCAAGCGCTTTCGTACGTTCAATGTCGTGGACGATTTCAACCGTGAGGTGCTAGCGATTGAAGTAGATCTCAATCTGCCAGCACCACGCATTATAAGGGTGCTAGAACGCATTATTGCTTGGCGAGGGTACCCCAGTAAACTGCGCATGGATAATGGCCCTGAATTCATCTCGACCACGCTGGCTGAATGGGCGGAAGAGAACGCAGTTGAGTTGGAATTTATTCGCCCAGGCAAACCAACGGAGAACTCCTATATAGAGCGATTTAACCGAACTTATCGGACAGAAATACTCAACATGTACGTGTTCAAAACTTTGAGTGAAGTCCGAGACCTGACAGAAAAATGGATGAAGGAATACAACGATGAACGCCCTCATGACTCACTCGATGGTCTGACTCCTTGGGAGTATTTAGCAAGGCATGAAAGTAGGAAAAACTCTAATTTAGAGTGCCACTAAAACAGGGAGGGTTACACTTAACAATATAATTCTTTCTGATAGGCCTTTGAGAATCGCCACGGAGTCTGCGGCGATTCGAGATTTGAAGCGCGTTGGCAGGAATACTCATATGCTTTGCAATGAGTTTGATTGAGCACGGTAGGTTTACTAGAACTCTCCATTGAGGTCGATTTTGTAGTCACCGACGATCTCGTCCATTTCCTGTTTCAGCACAGGTGTGATGATTACTAGGCTCTGGTAGTTTTCCTCAATATCTTTACCCAGCAAGTTGAGAAAACCTGTCTTATGCTGAACTTCTAAAGCATCATTCTAGCCTGTTTCTGCTAATCTGACGGCTATGTGGGTAGGCTCATACAAAACACAGAAATAAC
>NZ_MUFO01000084.1:0-3942 GCF_001995345.1 Salinivibrio sp. IB872
TATCTTCTGTCATTTTTAATCTCCTAAACGTTAGGAGACCATTAAATCGCACTGAAAATGATCAACAAATTGATCCTTTATTTTCACTCATTTTAATTAATAAACATGGTTCAACGCACGATTTTCATCCTTAATTGACAATTAAGTCATTAAATCGCTAGCCCAGGCATGCCGCGGATCTTCATGCGTTTTCCCTGAAGCACGTATTTTGCGCTGGTCAGCAAAGCCAACAACGCGCCTGCAACAAACCCCACGGCAGGTAAATACTCCGCGTAGGGCAGCTCACCCACTAACATAAAAAATAAAATGCTCGCGGTTAGTATCCCTAACCCTAACATCCTCAGCAGGTGATCTTTCCATGTAAGTTCTTCAACGCTGGCGTCAACAATATTGCGCATTGAATAACAATCATCATTCACACATAAATGGGTTGGCGTTTGCTTTATTACCACTGACTTTCTCATTTTTATTTCCATATCAAGGTGTGTGAGCCACTCACACTGTCGCAGCACTCATCCCACTGCGGCGCTTATTATGTCTATTTTTATCAACAGGGCGAGCAGGGCTAAACGCAAACGTGACCCACAACACTGAACATTTACGAGTCCCTTGTTAACTATTTATACACGTGCTTACTACGCTTAACCCTGCTGGCAGCTTTTTCGGTCAGTGCACTTACCTCACCCATCGCCATTATTCAGTGGCGACGGTGATTTTATCCAGAGGCGTTATAAGGAGTGGTTTTTATTGAGGGTGGTGAGCATGACGCCTCGCGCCTTCATTGTGCCATTATGCACCGCAGGCGCTAGGTGACTAATAGTGATATCGGCAAGATAGGATCGTAATAGACGTATCATCCACGGCGTAAACCAGCCGATTGGTATCATCAATACGCCGCGACCAAAAGCCGGTCAGGTTTTCTTTTAGTGCTTCGGGCTTACCTATTCCCTCGAATGGCGTTCGTTTTACATCGAGGATGAGCTTGTTGATTCGCTTGAGTGTTTTTCTATCCTGGCTTTGCCAGTACACGTAGTCACGCCACGCATCATCCGTCCAGCAAAGTAAGCGACTACTCATCGCTATCGACTAACGCGTGCTCCATCGCTTTCCCCATCTTATACTGAGTAATAGACCGATTTAGGTGCTCAGCATTGGCGGGTGAGCGCAACAGATGAACGGTTTCCATAAGGCTGTTGTAGTAATCGAGCGACATCACCACCGCGTCTTCCGCATCACGTCGGGTAATGATAGCGGTATCAGCGTCATTAACCACCCCATCTAATACCGTTTTGAGGCCATTTCTCGCTTCAGTAAACGAAATGATTTTCATCGGATTGCTCCTATTCGTACACCATCGAAGTATAGAGCAACAAACCAGACATGTACAACTTAAAGAACATGTCTAGTGGTTGTTCGCTGAGCACAACCGCACCGCAGTGACAGCGGGCCAAGTGTTCGGGTTGGATGGATGTTTGACCGACTTGTTTTATCATGCGCTTCCCTGCTCAGTTTCATGGTGATCAAGCGGATAGACTTTCTCAAAGCGCTCTAACACCAAAGGAGATTGGGTTGTAAACGGCACACCGAGTGCTTGCCCCTCTTGCTCAAAAAATGCCAGATGCGCCTGCCGCCACCACGCATAGCTCTTATCGCCTTCACCTTCCGCAGAGGCAAATTCAGCAGTCACTTGATCAAACGGACACTCGCTCACTTCAGTCACTTTAATAATACAAACCGGCTGCTGCGCCCAGTTAAGCACCACGGTTAAACGTCCGACTTGCGGGTAAGGTTCGTTTTCGATCTCGTAGCAAGCTTTTAAGCTGCACGATGCGCGTTTTATGCCTTGATCAATCAAACGGGCGCATTCGTTAGCATTGTATTCATCCGCGCAAAAGTACTCAGCAATTGTTTCAGGCACAGCCTGACGTTCTGCTTCACTTAAGGTGGCAAGGTAGGCGTTTAAAAATGCCTGTTGTTCTGTATTCATCATGATCCTTGATTAGTGACACCACACCAGCGTGGCTCCAAAATGAGACGCTGTATATTTGTCCCTGTAGGTTTTCTAAAAAAGAATATATTCGAGCGGCTCAAATCGCCTAATTAACTTAAAATTAGGTGGTGAGTTGGAGTAGTGCTAAACAAATATTGATAGGCCAATAAATATATCTATTAACCCATCGATTATTGCCCATAATATTATAAACGTTATACCGTTAGTTTAATACTCTCTCGCAACGGTCAACACTAGCATTTCCTTGGCTATGCCAAAACAGGTACTCTGAGTCCACCGATAACACGGTTGAAACAGATTCTTCATTACTTTCAATTGCTTTAGTGAACATAGGTTTAAACGACTTAGACAGCTCGTTCAAGGGTTCAACCGATACACTTTCGATGTACTCATAAACTTTATTATGCTTCAGTTCCCAAGTGCCCTGAATATTGACTTCAAACAAGAATCGGCCGTCAACATCAGGCATCTGTCCATCAAAAATAGCGGTCCCATCCAATAAACCATCAGTCCAATAGGTCGTTTTTCCATCAAAATTTAGGTCATCGGCATGAGTCGGGCTAGCGCAGTGCCAAGTACCAACAAACAAGTCTCTATCTATTGGTTTGCTGGTTGTTGAAGAGCAGGCAGCTAGAACAAATCCCAAAAAGGCAACTGACAAAATTTTTATATTCATATTATTTACATCATTCCCAATAGCGCATATCAAGATATAAAACTGGTTTTATATAGACACGTAGAAATTCAACTACATTTCACTTCTTGATAATAACAAACCATTCACTCCACTCATATCCTAGAAGCGGAAACATAACTTATTGTGTGAGCCACGTTGTACGGTCTAAGCCATAAATGGCATGGTCGACAATGCGTCCGTTTAAATTTTCAGCACGACGTATTACGCCTTCGAGTGTGAACCCTAAACGCTCACAGACCTTTCGGCTTGGCGTGTTTTCCGTTGCCGCCGATATCTGTACTTTTTCCATACCAAACTGGGTAAACGCCAGCTCAATGAGCTTAGCCACGGCTTGACTCACAATCCCTTTCCCTTGGTGCAAAGAGCTCAGCCAATAGCCAATTTCCACCTTTTTAAGCGACTGATTGATAGTGTTGTAACTCACACTGCCTACCAATTGACCCTGATAAATAATGCCACATACCAATGATTTACCTTCTGCATAATCGTGAAGGGATTTTTTAATAAAGCTCAAAAAGAACGCTTCATCATGGGCATGCGGTGGCCACACTAACCATTGGCTTAAATACTCCCGATCGCGGGTAACGATATCCAGATAAATCGGCGCAAAGCGTGTATTGATAAGTTCCAGTTTTAGGTCACGATTAACATCCAATGTAAACATACTTTCCTCATTATTAATGCGACACAATTGTCGGCGTTTATTATTTTCAGTGCAGTTTATTCAATCATCCAATTCGCGGCGCCAGCTCCCGCCTCCTGAAAGCGAAGTTTTATCGGATAGCTGTCACCACAGCCTTCGACAATCCATAGCTCCCGCCACACCCTTGTGCCTACCTCGCCTGACGGCATTTCTCGCACATATGGCACAAATTCCTCTGGCTTCTCACAGCCTTGAGATGCCATCGTAACCAGCACCCCTGCCATGGCATCTTGGATCAATTTTTGATTAGCTAGCGATCCTGCTTGGATTGCGCCTTCTGGCAGCGACTGCGCCATCGATGAAAAAGAGACAGCCAAAGCCCCAAACACGAGTAAAGCCCGTAGCCAATTAATCATACTCAAAAACGCCCTTAAAAAATGAGTCATCAACAATCTCAATGGAGGGTTCTAACACGGAAAACGCATGAACATCCGCGTCACGAAAGGCTTCCCAGCACGGTCGCCAGGTACTCTTGGTCCATCGCGCACATCATTCGCTTGCGTTGAATACCGGCTTTGACACTCTTCTCTT
>NZ_MUFO01000085.1:0-3737 GCF_001995345.1 Salinivibrio sp. IB872
ATATAGGGTTCAGAGAGCCATCTAATAAGAAGTCAATAATACGACCAGGAACAGATTTACCGATCTGGTTACCCGATAAATTCGAATTTCTTTTATTAGTAATGATGTTTAGGGTATCTTTAAATTTGATCTCTCTAATTATATTCCCATCAACCTTTGTTATTAGTTTTAGTAGCTTCATTGATGAAAACCTCGTCGTTTTTATATGTGATAGCGGAAATAGTGAATAGCCAGTCCAGCGTTAGAAGCATGTGGTCTATAGAAATAGATAGTTCTCTTTCGCCTAACTTCATCAGGCGAGCGATTTTCATCTTACTGCTTTTTGTTTCATGAAGCCGTTTCAAAACGAATGCTCCAATATAGACTATGTTGATTTCTGGATTTGAACCTTTAGTTGGTATCATTGGGGTTCTCCAGTACGTAGCATTCAACAAAGGCATGGGCAATCACAACGTTGATCCCGACAGACATCTGTTCTTTGGTGAAAGTGACATTAGAAGACTTATAAAGGAAATTGCTTAATTGTTTCTTAACATCGTCAATAATTTCATCGGCATGTTTTTTGATGTTATCCATATCGGGTTCCCAAGCATCAATGTTGAACTTTCTCAATGCGGAACTGTACATCTCATTCAATATCAACATTGCCGTTTGTTTTCCATTGACGATGCTCTTTTCAATGATGTTGTACGACGATTCAATATGTGAAGAATAATTTTTGTACTGAATAACTATTTTTCTGTTTTCTTTAAGTTGGTTGTGATCAATTTTTTGTTTTACTTTAGATGGAAATGAGCGATCCCTAATGTCTATTTTGACGTCAGCCTGAGATATCTTACTGATGATGTCATTTATGATAGAGTCAACCTTAGACTCTGGTGACTCCGCATTATTGAAGTCACCTTTCACCTCACCGATCTGGACTAGCGTTCCTGTCATATTCTTACTCTACCCATCTCATTGATTGAGATTGAAGTCACCATTCAATACACCAGTGTTGATGTTGGTTTCGCCTTCTTGCTTGACGTCTTGCAGGTTATCGTGGGTACTATTGCTCTGGATGCTGATGATCTTTTGTTCTAGCTTGTAGTTCTTGATTTCGAGCTTTTCACACTTAATCTTGAACTTATTCTTTGCGCTTTGCTGTATGAATGCATAGATGAAGCCAGAGACAGTGCAAACCCAAGCAATTGCCCCACCTAGAGGGCTAGAAAACCAACCTAAAAACTCGTTCATACAATTTCATACCTTAAAAGAGGTTGATTTTATAGCGTTTTTAACGAGGCGACTACGAACCATTTAAACTTTTGTGTTTTCAATCAACCATTTCGGTATTAACTTACGTGAAGGTGGTTAAAAAATGCCCTGACAACACAATCAGCGCTTTGTGAAAGCGATCACGTTGAAAGAATGCCTTGTTAGCAAAAGGGATTCTATGTCCGCTTGATTTACCAATCATCAGGGGCCAGTTCTCGGCTTACAGCTTTGTCTTGAATATGTAGCTCAAGATCTAGTGATGACAGCAGGCGCATCAGACTTTCGATACTGGATGAGGCAGGATCACGTTCAAGTTTCGACACCGTTGTCTGTTTTAGACCAACAATATCTCCGACTTTGGTTTGGTTGCGCCTTTGATTCCTGCGTACATCACGCAAGTATATCCCCAGTTGCTTAGGACTTGTTATGAGCATATCTGCCTCCAATCTAAATTAACCCCTGTAGGGGGTAATTAGTAATAGCTAAGATTAAGAGGATTAGTTGACTGGGTAAGGATACTAGAAAAATATTTTGGCTTATATGCTTGATTCTCTTGCTAAGTTCGATTGTTTTCGTATACTGCTTGTAATTAACATTCGTCAACGTGACATTTGGTTGATGAACGTAGAAAGCTAGACAATTCAAGAGCTTGATATATATAGGTTTTCAAAGAGATGGGGTTCAAATCCCTATCTCTCCGCCACATACCGAAAAGCCGCTGATAAGTCAGCGGCTTTTTTGCATCTATGCCCCCGCAAACATCCAAATCCTGACCTCACCAACATTTTAGGCGCTTGTGTCTAAACAGCTATTCTGCACTCTGGTACGCTAGTTCTTTATATTTCTGTCTCTTACATGGCCTTTTGGACGCCGCCAACCGAAGGGCGGTAGCGTGGAACGCAACAAAAGCACCCACATGGATGCACGCTTTCTCATGACTGATTCACACTTTTCCTAGGCGAAAAAATAAAAAACACGAATAATCAATCGGTTAAAAGTACAAGCGCAGGGATAATGTGAATACCTCAACCGGGATAGGCGGCATGCACACTATCACCGAAGAGAGCTTGATGAGAGAGATGGAAAAACCGCATGCTTATCATGAGGTTATGGATAGAACAGGGCGTGTAACGATTTTGACAAATCGAGCACGCGCACTAATACAATGTTATATTTCAAAGTCAGAGTAAGGATGACCACATGGAATTTTTTGTACCACATACGGAGAGCACAGAAGAAGCATTAAGCGTAATAGATAGTATTTCCCGATTTATAGGTAACTCAGTACCTCAGCCAGAAGACATGATCTACTCACTTACTTATATGCATAATGGCCAAACTATGGTGGCTACAGTAGGTGAGCCTGTCGACGAATATTACAGAGAAGCAGTTCCTGAAGTTCAGGCAATCTTCCCACCTAGTTCCTCTGGCCAGCCATATAAAATATGTCTTCCAAACCGAGGGGTGGTGCGCGGAGAGCCCATTTATACTTCAAACGTGGTTAGTCTTCAGAAATTTGAGCGCTAATTAAATATAACAAGTTGCTTAAACGGATAAAAAAACAGCTGGCTTTTGCTCGTTCCTCGCTGATTTTAGCCAGCTATTTTATTGCCGCTTAGCAAAGCGTTATAAGCCCATGAGGAATTGATGAACATCGAAGGATATGAGAATCGTTTTGTAGCTTTCCTAGATATTTTAGGTTTTAAAGAGTTGATCTACAAAATTGAAGATGAAGGAGAAGAAAGTTCCGACTTTAAAAGGGTAAGGTCAGTTTTAAACTTCTTGCATGAAGAGTCTGTTGAGTCTAATGGCCAGCATGATTTGCCCATTTATGAGCAGAAAGAAGGTTACATCTTAGAAAAAGAATTGGGTGACCCGCGTATCAGCYATATATCTGACTGCGTCATAATCTCCACGGAAAGTACATTTGACGGATTTAAAGCTCTTTGTAATAAGCTCACAAAGTTCTCAACAGACATTGCGTGTGATGGGATATTCATGCGCGGGGCGATTACACATGGGAGAATTTACCATCATGGCCCAATGCTTTTTGGATCGGCTTACCAACGGGCTTACGAGCTAGAGTCTAAAAATGCCGTACATCCTCGGATCATCGTTGATGATGTCGTATTTGAAGAGTTGTCCGAAAGAATGGGGGAATTCCCGCTAAATGATCACGCTATAGTTAAAGATAAGGATGCTGTTAGCTATTTGGCCAATTTTCCACTCAATTATTACCCTCAATATACCCCGTCATGGCTAGACTTTTTGCTAAGAATTAAAAGCAGAATTCTCTACCATCTAAACGTTTATGATTCTAGGGTTTCAGGCTTTGGTTCTGAGCTGAAAAACTTAGATAAATATTGTTGCTGGAAAGAGGTTTATGGTTGGGATTTGAATTTTGATGGTGGCAACAGCAGTGTTTTAAGTAAATATGAATGGCTTAAAGATGAATTTAATTCCACTATTAATAAATATTC
>NZ_MUFO01000086.1:0-3692 GCF_001995345.1 Salinivibrio sp. IB872
AGCGTTAGTGGTGAGCTATCTAAGAAAATGAGCGTTAGTGGTGAGCTATCTAAGAAAATGTGGCTTTAACATGGCGGATATAAGGCAAATACTGGCTTCTATCCGCCAATTTAGGCGTTGGTCGGTAACGACCACTCTCTAACAAAAAATATCGCGATCGCGGCCTACGGCCGCTTATCAAAAAGAACCCCGCCTAAAAAGGCGGGGTTCGTCAGCAATCTGAAGGCGATAATCGCCTCCTTTTTTGTGGTTCATGTTCATCATTACACAATGGCTAAAGCTCACCGGCGACGACCATTAAATGATGGGCAATAAAAAGCCGCCCAAATAGGCGGCTTGGTTTGGCGAAATAGCCATCATTAATCTTGCGCGGTTTCCGCTAAGATAATGCGCAGCGAGCGACGCAGTGGCTCAGCCGCCCCCCAAAGCAGTTGGTCACCCACCGTAAAGGCGTTGAGGAAATCATCACCCATTGCCAGTTTACGTAGGCGGCCTACCGGGATCGATAACGTGCCTGTCACCTTCGCTGGGCTCAAGTCAGTCATGGTCACTTCACGTTCATTAGGTACCACTTTCACCCAATCATTGTGCGAACCAATCATCTCTTCGATTTCATCCATTGGTACTGCTTTTTTCAGCTTCACCGTTAAGGCTTGGCTGTGACAACGCATTGCACCAATACGTACGCAAGTGCCATCGATAGGGATTGGATTGTCTTGTAGACCTAAGATTTTGTTGGTTTCAACAGTCGCTTTCCACTCTTCCTTGCTCTGACCATTATCACGTTTCACATCAATCCAAGGGATCAGTGAGCCCGCTAGTGGCACGCCAAAGTTATCGGCAGGGAAATCATCGGAGCGAAGGGTCTGGGCGACTTTACGGTCGATGTCGAGAATCGAGGTCGCGGGACTGGCCAGATCGGTGTTAACCGCATCATTAATCACACCCATTTGACTGATCAGCTCGCGCATATGCTTCGCGCCAGAGCCAGACGCGGCTTGATAGGTTTGTGCCGTCATCCACTCGACTAAACCTGATTGGTAAAGACCGCCTAGGCCCATTAGCATTAAGCTAACGGTGCAGTTACCGCCCACAAACGTGCGTGTACCGCCGTGGATCCCCGCTTGAATCTGTTTAAAGTTAATCGGATCCAAGGTGATGATACTATCATCTGCCATTCGCAATGATGAGGCTGCATCAATCCAGTAGCCTTTCCAGCCAGCTTGACGCAACTTAGGATAAACCGCGTTGGTGTAATCCCCGCCTTGGCAGGTGATAATAGCATCTAGGGTTTTGAGGGCATCAATGTCGTAAGCATCTTTAAGCATGCCCGCATCTTTGCCGAAATTCGGGGCCGCGATGCCAACTTGTGAGGTGCTGAAGAAGACAGGCTCAATATGGTCAAAGTCTTTTTCTTCTACCATACGCTGCATCAGCACAGATCCCACCATGCCACGCCAGCCAATTAAACCTACTCGCATCATAATTTCACACTCCATGTTGTGTGACTGAACCAAACGCTTAACCAGATAAGCACGGTTCGGTCAGTGAAAAAACGCTTTTGATACTAACACGTCGATTTACGATAGTCAGGTCAAGGTCGTTAACTGTTCAATTCCTCATCAAACCAAAGGAATCCAGACAGACGTGTATGAAGACATTTAACGTATGCACGACGAAAAAACACACAATCAGCAACAAAATGAAAACTGTATTTTAATCAATTTAAAACCAAGTCTTTCCCTAGGTTTAACCTGGATACGGTAATCGCAACCTAATTCGCGGAAGACTCACATTACTGGCAAAAATGTTTCCCATCTCTTTGTGGTGTTAGCTAGAGTATGTCGCCTCACAAACGGAATAGGATACTGACACACGGAGAGTGATGTGAGTTTAGCCCTGGTTAAAGGGGGTAAATTGCGCAGGGAGTAGTCGCGTTATCACATTAGGTCCACCTTCCAATAATGATGTCGATACGTTCGCCCCACGGCTTTGCAAGGAGTGCGACGTGAAGAAGGTTAAGGTTATGACAACACAACAAGCAAGACTGCCATCAGTCTTTCAAGTGATTCTCTCGCTCGGTATATTTCTCGCGCTAGCGTTTTCATTTACGGCAAAACTCGATCTCCCGATCCAATTGGCCCTGTTTATCGGCTGGTTCGTGATCATGGTATTAGGCCTAAAACTCGGTCATCAATATAAAGACCTTGAGGCTGCTGCCACGAAAGGGATCTCAAATGGTTTAGGCGCTGTGCTTATTCTGCTTTCGGTCGGTGCCTTAGTCGGTACATGGATTGCAGGTGGTATCGTTCCAACCATTATCTTCTATGGTCTAAAAGCAATTCACCCTTCTATTTTCCTTCTTGCGACCATGTTGATTTGTTCCCTCACCGCATTGGCTACCGGAACCTCTTGGGGCTCGGCAGGTACAGCCGGCATCGCCATGATGGGCATTGGACAAGGGTTGGGTATTCCTGCCCCCATGACCGCAGGCGCCGTGCTTTCTGGTTGTTACTTTGGTGACAAAATGTCGCCGCTCTCAGATTCGGTCATTTTGGCCTCATCAATGTCAGGCGTTGAGATCGTTGAGCACATTAAAGGCATGCTGCCTATTGCACTTATCAGCTACATCATCACCGGCATCCTCTTTACCGCTGTAGGGTGGCACTACGCCGGCAACGTGGACATGGGCCAAGTTGAGACCGTGATGTTGGCCATGGAAGATCAATTTGTGATCACGCCGCTCTCTTTCATTCCAGTTTTGGCGGTATTGGTATTGCTTGCGATGCGTCTACCCTCGTTCCCTGTAATTAGCTTTGGCTCGTTACTGGGTATTGTATGGGCTGTGATGCTGCAAGACATGACTCCCGTGCAGGCAATCAACACCGCGTGGGCGCCTTTTCACATCTCCTCGGGCGTCGATTTTATTGATGCCATCTTAAACCGTGGCGGCATGGAATCGATGCTGGGCTCGGTTGCGGTGATCGTGTTTGGTCTTGGTTTCGGCGGATTGCTGGAAAAAGTTGGCGTTTTACATACCATCGCAAATCTGTTTGAGCGTCGCGTTAACAGCGCAGGTAGCCTCGCCACCTCAACCATTGGTACGGCGTTTATGGGGAACATTTTTGGCTCAGCGATGTATGTATCACTGATTCTGACACCAAAAATCTGTGCCAAAAACTACGACCGCTTAGGTTATCAACGCAAAAACCTATCACGAAATGCTGAGTTCGGCGGCACGCTGACATCAGGCATGGTGCCGTGGAGTGACAATGGTATCTACATGGCCAGCATTCTGGGTGTTGCAACCCTGTCTTACGCCCCGTTCATGTGGTTAAGCTTTGTGTGTATCGCTGTCACCATCGTAACCAGCCACATGGGATGGTCTGTTGACAAAGTAGATGACAAACAAACTGCGGCGGAAACCATAACGCCTGCAGCAGAGAAAGCATAATCTTTTTGCCTCGCGGCGAAGCACGCTCGCCGCGAGCAATCTGAAGATAAAGAAGGCGCCGAATCGGCGCCTTCAGACTGCTGACAAAGGTCTAGCTTTCGAGCTAGACCTTTGATCTAATAGGAGTGTCGCAATAGGGATGCTCCGGTATGCTTCAAGAACCTTCTCCACACCAATATGAACTTGAAATGGTGACGATGGAACAACTTGTTCCCAAAGACCATCTTGTTCGTAAAAT
>NZ_MUFO01000087.1:0-4534 GCF_001995345.1 Salinivibrio sp. IB872
TCAGTACCATCAGAGGCAGTCAGGGTAATGGTATCCGTCACTTGATCGCCGGCATCCAAATTCTGCACCGCAGATTGATCGAGGGTGTAAGTCCAATTGCCGTTCACCAGCTCTAATGAGCCATAGGTGCCGGCTTCAGTGGTGTCCGCAAAGGTTGGACTATCGTCGCCGTCGACATCGCTGATCGCAATGGTGCCGTTGGCAGTGACAGGGGCATCACCGACATTACCTTCGGTGACGGAACCGATAAACTCACCGGTGACCTCAGGTAGGTCATCGCTACCGGTAATGGTGATGACAATATCTTGTTGGGTGTTATCGCTTGCTGTCAGGGTAATGGTGTCGGTGACCTGATCGCCGGCATCTAAATTCTGCACGGCAGACTGATCAAGGGTATAGGTCCAGCTGCCATCGACTAGCTCGAGCGAGCCATAAGTGCCGGACGCAGTGGTATCCCCAAAGGTTGGATTATCGCCACTATCGATATCACTGATCGCAATGGTGCCCGTGGCAGTCACGGCCGCATCACCTACGTTGCCCTCGGTGACTGAACCAACAAACTCACCACTGACTTCTGGCGCATCCTCGCTACCGGTAATGGTGATGACAATAGCTTGTTCAGTACCATCAGAGGCAGTCAGGGTGATGGTATCGGTGACCTGATCGCCAGCGTCTAAACTCTGCACGGCAGATTGATCAAGCGTATACGTCCAGCTGCCATCGACCAGCTCTAGTGAACCATAACTACCCGTTTCTGTGGTATTGGCGAAGGTGGGCGTATCGTCGCCATCCACATCACTGATCGCAATGGTGCCCGTTGCAGTGACAGGCGCGTCGCCCACATTGCCTTCGGTCACACTGAGCCGGTAAAGCTACCACTCACTTCAGGGGCATCCTCTGTCCCCGTAATAGTGATCACAATGGCTTGCTCAGTACCATCAGAGGCGGTGAGGATAATGGTATCGGTGATCTGATCACCTGCGTCTAAGTTCTGCACCGCAGACTGATCAAGCGTATAGGTCCAATTGCCATCGACCAGCTCGAGCGAACCATAAGTACCAGTTTCAGTGGTATCGGCAAAGGTTGGATTATCGCCACTATCGATATCACTGATCGCAATGGTTCCCGTGGCAGTGACAGGTGCATCACCGACATTACCTTCGGTCACGGAACCAATAAATTCACCGCTGACTTCAGGTAGGTCATCGCTACCGGTAATGGTGATGACAATATCTTGTTGCGTGTTATCGCTTGCTGTCAGGGTAATGGTGTCGGTGACCTGATCGCCAGCATCCAAATTCTGCACCGCAGATTGATCGAGGGTGTAAGTCCAATTGCCGTTCACCAGCTCTAATGAGCCATAGGTGCCGGCTTCAGTGGTATCCCCAAAGGTTGGATTATCGCCACTATCGATATCACTGATCGCAATGGTTCCCGTGGCAGTGACAGGTGCATCGCCTTCATTGCCTTCGGTGACCGAGCCGGTAAAGTTACCGGTGACCTCAGGGGCATCATCTGTCCCGGTAATAGAGATGACAATATCTTGCTCAGTACCATCAGAGGCAGTGAGAGTAATGGTATCGGTGACCTGATCGCCGGCATCCAAATTCTGCACCGCAGACTGATCAAGCGTATAGGTCCAATTGCCATCGACTAGCTCGAGCGAGCCATAAGTGCCGGACGCTGTGGTATCGGCAAAGGTGGGTGTATCGTTACCGTCGACATCAGTGATATCAATGGTGCCTGAGGCAGTGACAGGCGCATCGCCCACGTTACCTTCGGTCACGGAACCAACAAAGCTACCGGTCACTTCTGGGGCATCCTCGCTACCAGTAATAGTGATAACAATAGCTTGCTCAGTACCATCAGAGGCAGTCAGGGTAATGGTATCGGTGACCTGGTCGCCGGCATCTAAATTCTGCACCGCAGATTGATCAAGGGTGTAAGTCCAGTTCTCACCGACCAGCTCTAGCGAACCATAGGTGCCCGACTCAGTGGTATTGGCGAAGGCCGGGGTATCGTCGCTGTCGACATCATTGATCGCAATGGTGCCACTTGCAGTGACCGCAGCATCGCCTTCGTTGCCTTCGTTGCCTTCGGTGACTGAACCGACAAAGCTACCGGTCACTTCTGGCGTATCCTCGCTACCGGTAATGGTGATGACAATGGCTTGCTCTGTGCCATCAGAGGCAGTGAGGGTAATGGTATCCGTCACTTGATCGCCGGCATCCAAATTCTGCACGGCAGATTGATCGAGGGTGTAGGTCCAGTTCTCACCAACTAGTTCCAGTGAGCCATAGGAGCCTGTCTCAGTGGATCAGTGATCTCAATGGTGCCCGTGGCAGTCACGGGTGCATCACCTTCGTTGCCTTCGGTCACTGAACCCACAAACTCACCGCTGACTTCAGGGTCGTCATCTGTCCCGGTAATGGTGATAACAATATCTTGCTCAGTACCATCAGAGGCATTCAGAGTGATGGTATCGGTGACCTGATCGCCAGCATCTAAATGCTGCACCGCAGACTGATCAAGCGTATACGTCCAATCACCATCGACCAGCTCGAGTGAACCATAAGTGCCAGACGCTGTGGTATTGGCAAAAGTCGGCGCATCGTCACTRTCAACATCACTGATCGCAAGGGTRCCSGWGGCAGTGACWGGCGCATCGCCTTCRTTACCTTCTGTCACTGAACCGACAAAGCTACCGGTCACTTCTGGGGCATCCTCGCTACCAGTAATMGTGATGACAATGGCTTGTTCAGTGCCATCAGAGGCAGTCAGGGTGATGGTATCGGTGACCTGATCGCCAGCATCTAAATTCTGCACCGCAGACTGATCGAGCGTATACGTCCAATCACCATCGACTAGCTCTAGCGAACCATATGTACCCGCTTGTGTGACATCGGCAAAGGTAGGCGCATCGTCAGTGTCACCATCAGAGGCGGTGAGGGTAATGGTGTCGGTGACCTGATCGCCGGCATCTAAATTCTGCACGCTGGCTTGATCAAGGGTGTAAGTCCAGTTGCCGTTCACCAGCTCTAATGAGCCATAGGTGCCGGCTTCAGTGGTGTCCGCAAAGGTCGGAGTATCGTCGCCGTCGATATCACTGATCGCAATAGTGCCCGTGGCAGTCACGGCCGCATCGCCTTCATTACCTTCTGTCACGGAACCCACAAACTCACCGGTGACTTCAGGGTCGTCATCTGTCCCGGTAATAGTGATGACAATGGCTTGTTCAGTGCCATCAGAGGCAGTCAGGGTGATGGTATCGGTGACCTGATCGCCAGCATCTAAATTCTGCA
This sequence comes from Salinivibrio sp. IB872, assembly GCF_001995345.1. Taxonomy (NCBI): domain Bacteria; kingdom Pseudomonadati; phylum Pseudomonadota; class Gammaproteobacteria; order Vibrionales; family Vibrionaceae; genus Salinivibrio; species Salinivibrio sp. IB872. The sequence goes on from NZ_MUFO01000087.1 coordinate 3,303, forward strand.
CCGCAGACTGATCGAGCGTATACGTCCAATCACCATCGACTAGCTCTAGCGAACCATATGTACCCGCTTGTGTGACATCGGCAAAGGTAGGCGCATCGTCAGTGTCANCAGTGCCATCAGAGGCAGTCAGGGTGATGGTATCGGTGACCTGATCGCCAGCATCTAAATTCTGCACCGCAGACTGATCGAGCGTATACGTCCAATCACCATCGACTAGCTCTAGCGAACCATATGTACCCGCTTGTGTGACATCGGCAAAGGTAGGCGCATCGTCAGTGTCAACATCACTGATCGCAATGGTGCCCGCGGCAGTCACCGCCGCATCACCTTCATTACCTTCGGTGACGGAGCCAACAAACTCCCCGGTGACTTCAGGGGCGTCATCCGTTCCGGTAATGGTGATGACAATATCTTGCTCGGTGCCATCAGAGGCGGTGAAGGTAATGGTATCGGTGACCTGATCACCTGCATCTAAGTTCTGCACGGCAGACTGATCAAGGGTGTAAGTCCAGTTCTCACCGACCAGCTCTAGCGAACCATAGGTGCCCGACTCAGTGGTATTGGCGAAGGCCGGGGTATCGTCGCTGTCGACATCATTGATCGCAATGGTGCCACTTGCAGTGACCGCAGCATCGCCTTCGTTGCCTTCGGTGACTGAACCTACAAAGTTACCGGTCACTTCTGGCGTATCCTCGCTACCGGTAATGGTGATGACAATGGCTTGCTCTGTGCCATCAGAGGCAGTCAGGGTTATGGTATCCGTCACTTGATCGCCAGCGTCCAAGTTCTGCACCGCAGACTGATCGAGGGTATAGGTCCAGTTGCCATCGACCAGTTCGAGTGAACCATAAGTCCCGGCTTCTGTGACATTGGCAAAGGTTGGATTATCGTCGCCATCCACATCACTGATCGCAATCGTCCCCGTCGCGGTGACAGGCGCATCACCGACATTACCTTCGGTGACCGAACCCACAAACTCACCACTGACTTCAGGCGCATCTTCGCTACCGGTAATGGTGATGACAATAGCTTGTTCAGTACCATCAGAGGCAGTCAGGGTAATGGTATCCGTCACTTGATCGCCGGCATCCAAATTCTGCACCGCAGATTGATCGAGGGTGTAAGTCCAATTGCCGTTCACCAGCTCTAATGAGCCATAGGTGCCGGCTTCAGTGGTGTCCGCAAAGGTTGGACTATCGTCGCCGTCGACATCGCTGATCGCAATGGTGCCG
>NZ_MUFO01000088.1:0-3212 GCF_001995345.1 Salinivibrio sp. IB872
ATGTAAACCTTACTGAACAATCCCTCAGAATTAAAAACGATAAAATAATCTTTAAAAAAATAAAACACAAGTTTAAAATCACAAACAAAAAGAAGAAAAATAAAAACATAAAAATAACAACACTTTGCACATGACCGTTAGCCATTTACAAAATTAGCCACTTATATTCATTCGCTATCATATGACGCAATCTAATTTTATCGATTAATAATCGTTATCACTCCTTTTTACATTTAACTGCCATTTATTTTTATGTTGCAAAGCCAAAAATCTGTGTCATTAATACGGGGCTTAACGCGACAGCAAGTTGGCGGTAGAAAACTCACCGACTAGCATTAACGCAATGAATCTTAGTTGTTTCATCCGTTCGGCCGAGGCGCGAGCACATAGGCGATTTAACGACTTTTCTTTTCAACTAAGGTGACAATATGCTGCTTGCAACGTTGGCGATTATTGCTGGGTTTGTACTTCTGATATGGAGTGCGGAAAGGTTTGTGGAAGGCGCGGCGGTGAGTGCCCATTATGCGGGAATGCCGCCTTTATTGATTGGCATGCTGGTCGTGGGCTTTGGTACATCTCTGCCAGAGATTCTAGTGTCGACCATGGCCGCGTTCGATGGTAACTCCGCATTAGCGCTCGGCAATGCGCTGGGCTCCAACATCGTGAATATTACCTTAATTCTCGGGGTAACGGCCCTGATTGCGCCCATTGCGGTCCATTCCACCATCGTCCGCACAGAGCTGCCGATTCTGTTAGCCATCACTCTTGTTATCGGGGTGATGTTGTGGAACTTCACGATTAGCTTCTACGAAGCCTTGCTGCTGATCGCAGGCTTCTTGCTGCTGATCGGCTGGACGGTGTGGCGTGGGATGCGAACCAAAGAAGACACCCTCGCCATCGAGATGGATGCCGAGCTCACTCAGCAAACTCTCTCGCTGAAAAAGGCAATAATGTGGCTGGTGATCGGGCTCGCACTATTAGTTGTTAGCTCACGCATCTTGGTGTGGGGTGCCGTTGAGATCGCCCAACAGCTGGGCGTCAGCGATCTTATTATTGGCTTAACCATAGTCGCATTAGGGACCTCCCTGCCCGAGTTGGCCGCCTCGATTATCGCCGCCCGCAAAGGAGAGCACGATATTGCCGTAGGCAACGTAGTCGGCTCCAATATTTTTAACTCCCTTGCCGTAATTGGTATTGCCGGCGCCATCGAGCCAATTCGCGACATCACTGAAGAAGTCTTCTGGCGAGACTGGATGGTGATGCTCGCCGTGACGGTACTCTTGCTGCTGGTCTCAATGCGCTTTGGCAAAACGCGAGAAATCAACCGCGCCGAAGGGGGATTACTGTTTATATGCTACGTCAGCTACACCTGCTTGCTGATCTATGCCGTGCGGTAGGAAGTTAAGCGTCATACAGTCCTCACACAACACGCTAACGTTGATATGGGCTCTAATGCAGCGCGAGTTAGACCAAGGGGTAAAACCATTTATTCGACACTGATCCAATAAATAAAGCAGCTTTTCTACCATGACCACATTGAGTCGAGCTTTTGTCGCGAATTTTGCTAGCATTGGCCGCTAAAAATAATCATAGCCCCCTTGGCCATGCCATTGAGGGGACTGAGCAATATGCTTTGCTCACTGGTGATACCCGCTTAGTTGGCTCAAGAGAAAACGCAGATGACTTTCTTCACATCGACACAGTCTTATCGTTGTCCATTTTTCAAAAATCCTGAAACATGTAACTGTGCGGCTTGTGTCAATCAAAGATTGATGCAGGAAAGCAAAGAAGCCGTTAAACGTGCAGAGGCAAAGAACTTTGCCAGTGGTGGCTCTATTCCTAGTATCAGTGCTGCATCTGAACCCGCACCAGTTCAAGAAAGCACGCAACAAAAGGTCACTCGTCAACGCAAAGCGCGGATCGAAGAAAGCGAAGATAACTGGCAAAAAACACAAGCTGCTGCATTTGATTTGGCTTGGATGCAATCGCCTAAAACCCAACCTCAGAGTGCACTATGGAAAGCGCTATTTACCGACGATACACCTGAGGAAAAGCAAAAGCTTATCAAGCAAGCGAATACGCACCTCAACGAACCCGTGAGAGAAGGAGAGATCGTTGTTATTCCTACCGCCGAGCCAAGAACCACTAAAGAGAAAGAGGCGCTAAGCGCGCTCCAAGACGAAGCGGCAATAGGCAGCCTAGAGCTGGGAAAACTGAGCGATGATTCTCTTTCATTGGTTAATCGTCATTTGGAGCTACTTGACTATTTTGCTGACGACGCCTTGTGTACCATCGATGAAAGCGAGTCCGGTAAGTATTATGATTATGCCTCTATCGGAGTGGGTATCGCCGCCGGATTTGTTCAAAAACACCTAGAGAATATTCAAGGCATCTTGTCAGAGATCAATGAGCTCTATGTCGACGATTTGGCCAAGAACGGTAAACCCAGTGCCACGTTTTTTGCTCAACGCGCAAGCTTGTTCAAAAAGCTTGATGACTCATTCGCGCGTTTGTCCAAGCGCAGCGTAAAACTCCCCTTATATACCCAAGTTAGGCGTAACCTAAAGCTTTCAACTAAATCCGTCATTCATCACGCTGACGAAATTATTAGCAAAGGCTATGTGAGTAATCTCGGAAAGCGCATCGCGAATATCTCTATTGGGGTAGATGCATCACGCGCTGGTGGTTACGTTGGATTAATGCTAGGTGGTGCAAGTGTCGCAGATAGCATTTATGAAGCCTGTAATGTTGATAGTTATGGTGAATGTGGGAGAACAACTGCACAAAAAGTCGGAGGATTTATGAGCTCAATCCCAGCAGGCACAGTTGGCGGTCAACTTGCGGCTGGCGGAACCGCATTACTTTTGGGAGCCATGGGTATTGCTTCGGCACCGGTAATTGCAGTCGCCGTGCCAGCRGCTTTTGTGGTAGGCGGCCTTACTAGCGGATACTATGGTGGCAAAGCCGGCGAGTATTTGGGCGATAAAGCTTACAACGTTTATGAGTGGATTCTGGAATAACCAATATGTCAACAGCAGAGTGGTGGGAGTTTTTGATTGCAATCCCTGCGCTAATTTTTAGTAGTTACTTTCTTCTTTGGGCAGTACCCGCAGTGTTTATACTTGCGGCCTTGGCGCTTGGTGACATTAAGCGGATTGAGTTTATAGACCAGCAACTAGCAAAGAATAATGAGAAGCTGCATAGCACATTAC
>NZ_MUFO01000089.1:0-2882 GCF_001995345.1 Salinivibrio sp. IB872
GACCAAGGGTGGCTTTGCCAACGAGAACGCATTGCTCAAGTTGCTGTATGCAGGTATGTTGAAGGCGTCAGAGAAGTGGACGCATCCGGTGCAGAATTGGAACCTGACATTGTCCCAATTGAGCATCCACTTCGAAGGACGGCTCGACGACTACGTAGATCTTTAAACGCCGGGTGACACAGAACTATGAACACCCTCATCACTAAATTTTGGCGAATTTTTCATCCCATATCACGCTGTCTCTGAGCATCGAATTTAAGATCCCCACCATATTGCGTACTAAAAGGCTTTGTGGATCAAAGCACTGAGTCTATCGATGCACCTCTGTCGACTGGCACAACTGCATCCAAGCCTCGGCGGTGCGTGAGACATAACGCTCGCCGTGCCAGACTAACCCGAGTTGCCATTCAATCGCCGGGCTTATCGGTTTCACTAGCAATAACTCACTGTCTTCCAAGCTGGCGCTGAGGCGCTGGCATAAAGGCGCGGGTAAAAACGCTACCCCAGCACCACTTTTCACCAAGGCGGCTAAAAAATCCCACTGACTGCTACGCGCGGCAATGGTGGGCTGATAACCATGCTCTTCACAACGGGCAATAATCCGATCGCTTAGAGTGAATTCAGCGCTATATAGATAAAACGGCTCGTCTTTGACGGCCTGCCATGTCAGGCTTTTTTGCGCACGCCACACGGCTTGGTTGGGCAGCACTGCATAAATGGGGTGAGTTTGTAAGGGTAAGCTTTGCAAGCACTCGGGCTGGGTGTCGGTGAGCATGGTGATTGCCACATCAATCTCGCCATTGATCAGCGCTTGTTCGGTGCGCCGCCCGCCGTATTCGACAATACTGAGCGCCACGTTCGGATATCGCTGGCGGTATTCACGCAACACGTTGGCGTACAGCGGCCCTATCATCGGTGGCATCCCCAATCTAAGCTGGCCGCGCGCCAATTGGTTAAGATCGTCCAGCTCGGTATTTAGCTGCTCGAACTCAGCAATAATGCTCTGCGCACGCTGATACACCACCTCTCCAGCATCGGTTAACCAAAACCGCCTTCCCTCTCGGTGCAACAACGGCTGACCCACATCTTGCTCAAGGTTACGCACCATTTTACTGATTGTCGGTTGCGTCACATGCAACGACGCCGATGCGGCAGTAAAGCTCTGCTGTTCCACTAAGGCAATAAAATAGCGCAACGCACGAATATCCATAAACGGCCCTTAAAAGCTAATCGTCAATCATGCCATTTTGGCATAGTTGATGGCGAAAAAAGCAGAGGAACTGGCACTTCTTACCATGCGTCACTAGGTTACGCTTTCGGTAACATGAAGCAGTCTCTCATCAAGTCTCGCTCACCGCGTTTGATACCTGCTTCTTTTGCCAAGCGCTCCCATTTAGACACGGCCTGGGCGACTTGACGATAAATTTTGTCAGCTGTTTTCACATCAAGTTGAAAGTACTCCGCCACCTCAAACGCTAGGTCAATATCTAAAGCATTATCTTTGTCGTCAATATTTAAGTGCAGACCGTGGGCATGTTGTGTTGAATTGATGTCGTAGGCGGGTGACAGTCGCCAACCTGTCGTGTCAAAAATAAAGCCATGATTACGTAGGTGATCGTCACTATTGGCAACCATGATATTAAACAGTATACGCCTCCAAAGCTGTGCCAAATCCGCCCGCGTATTAGAACCGTTCTGGATAAGAAATTCCGCTAACTCTAAGTAGCTCGCTCCATCATCATTGCCATCGAAATATTCAAGCTGTGTCATTGCTGACGTAAATTGCAGTCTCCTACCGTCATCGGTACGATCAAATCGTTTAGTCAAGAAAATATGGTGGTCTGAGCCAATGGCCTGCACCTTACATTCAGCCATATTGATCCCTGAGTCCAAGGCCATTTGGTACACCAAGTATTCCCACAGGCCAATATCATAATCGTCATATCGACTTGGAAATTTTGCCAACCATAAAGTACCATCGACATCTCTTACAGAAGCTTTCGGCCTAGCTCCGCCCAACGATGACCCTGGCGAAATAAGCATATTCAACCATTTAAGGTAGTCAGGATTATCAAAGTCGGGTTTGTCCTCGATGCCTTGCGCTGCATGTTCTAGCTCCGCGAGTGAAGTCATAGCAGGAGCCGCCAGATCGTCATTGTCGTCAAGAAAATTGCCACCATGCTCGGTGCAAAACCTTAAAGCGCCCATTCTAAAAGAGTCATGAACACCGAGGAGATAATCGGTTTCGTATAAAGTGTTCGCTCTACGTCCCTCAATGCGGGCTATAACAGCCTCTCGACGTTGCATCAGCAAGCGCCCCCATCGATCAGGGCAAGAATCCAAGAATATCTTGAAGTTTTTGTCATCTTCAGCGTGCTGCTCGCCACTATATAAATGAAGGCAAGGGTCGATTTGAGAAGCATACTTAGATTTAAGCCAGCCCTTATCATAGTAAAAGCTGAAATGCTCCTTACCACGGATTCGCGATGCTCTCAATGTCCCAATAAACAAGGGCGGCTCCGTTTCAATCCAATCAGCGTAGACAAAGATTTCCATTCGTTTGATGCCCTATCGTCTCGTTTTCAACAACTCGATATCTTGCAGCTTCCTACCAAGTTCATCATCGAGCGCGACTTTACCGAGATCGTCTAACAAACCGAGTACGGCGAGTACATTAACATAATGGCCTAACGACACTGTCGGATCGCCTTTTGTGATTTTTCGTAGCGTTGGTTTCGAAATCCCTGTGCGCTGATACATTCTATCTTGACTGATCCCTCGACGTTTCATCGCCAATAAGATGTTTTCACCCAATTGATGCAATATTTTCATCTGCCGCGGGAACACAGTGGCACCACGCTTGGGCGGCGCTTCCTTATCAT
>NZ_MUFO01000009.1:0-82702 GCF_001995345.1 Salinivibrio sp. IB872
GTCAGCAGTCAGCAGATGATAAAACTGCGGATGCAGATGAAGCCGCAGAGGATGCTAGCGAAGACGAGGCGCCAGCAGAAGGCGGCGACGATGTTCTAGATACCGAGCTAGCGGATAATGAAACTGCGGATGCGGATGAAGCCGCAGARGATGCYAGCGAAGAMGASGCGCCAGCAGAAGRYGGCGACSATGATCTAGACGYTGAGYCAGCAGATGATGACACTGCGGATGCGGATGAAGCCGCAGAAGATGCCAGCGAAGAAGAGGCGCCAGCAGAAGATGGCGACCATGATCTAGACGATGAGCCAGCAGATGATGACACTGCGGATGCAAATAAAGCCGCAGAGGATGCCAGCGAAGAYGAKGCGCYRRCAGAAGAYGGCGACGATGATCTAGAYGCTGAGYCAGCAGATGATRAMACTGCGGATGCGGATGAAGCCGCAGARGATSCCAGCGAAGAAGAGGCGCCAGCAGAAGATGGCGACGATGATCTAGACGCTGAGCCAGCRGATGATGAAACTGCGGATGTAGATAAAGCCGTAGAAGATGCCAGCGAATACGATGCGCCAACAGAAGAYGGCGACGAKGATCTAGATGCCGAGCCAGACGATGATGAAGGCGAAACTCTTGACGATCTCAGTGAGGAGGACCTTCTCGACCTAACCAGTTTGCCAGAGTATGACGAAGAAGCTGCATTAGCAGATGCTGAACCGCTTGATCCTGAAGAGCAGGCCGCGTTCGATAGCATGCCAGAGCCAGAGCCAGAGCCAGAGCCAGAGCCAGAGCCAGAGCCAGAGCCAGAGCCAGAGCCAGAGCCAGAGCCAGAGCCAGAGCCAGAGCCAGAGCCAGAGCCAGAGCCAGAGCCAGAAACCAGCAACCGAGACTATGAGTTTGACTCACTCTCTCTAGATGAACTTGGCGAGTTTGACGAAGACGATGCATTGAGTGCCGCTCTGGATGAGCAACGTGAGCTCGAGTCTTACTTCGATGAACAAGGCCGTGATGCGGGTCAAGGCGATAGTCGCGATATTAGTGAGCTGGATGATGACGACCATCAAGTGGGTGGTCTCAATATGGATGCTCTGTTGTCTGAACCGGATGGCGATGAGCCTCTTGATCTGTCCGGGCTCTCTGATGAAGAAGCGGCCGTGTGGCAAGCGGATAATGAACCAGAGCCCGAAGCTGAAAGCGAGGACTGGAGTCAGCAGCCTGCCATGGACCCAGAGTCGCTTGAGAAATTCGAATTAGAGCAAGCGCTTGATGACGATTTGCTGAATGAAGCAGAGAGCGAATTCATTGATGAAGGGGAAGAGGAGCGTGATTACATCAGCATCGAGGAGTTGATGCGTGATGATGGTAGCGCACCGGATATTGACCCGGATAAAGCGGAAATGAACTTAGACGTGGGGCTGGATGAATTTCCTGATGTGCTGGAAGATATCAGCGCCATCGATGTTGATGGTGATACGGCCAGTACAGAAGCGGCCACGAATCTCGATCTGGCCAAAGCCTATCTAGAGATGAACGATGTCGATGGTGCGATTTCATTGCTAGAAAAAGTCATGCAATCAGGGAATAAAGCGCTTCAACAAGAGGCAAGACAGCTGCTTGAGCAGCTACGATAAAAAACAGGCAGCTTCGGCTGCCGTTTTTTATCTTTGCGTTGGCGACATCGATGATTAAAGGGGCCCGGTATCGGACCTGCACATCGCATGCATTACGTATATAATGCGGCGCCTTGATAGTGAGTAAACGAAAAGGCACAAGCATGAGAGTCGCGTTAGGCATTGAATATGATGGAGCGCAGTTTTACGGTTGGCAGCGCCAACGAGAAGTTACCAGCGTACAAGCGCACTTGGAGCGTGCTTTATCCATCGTGGCTAACCAAACTGTCGATGTTCAATGTGCTGGACGAACCGACGCGGGTGTGCATGGGACTGGTCAAGTGGTGCACTTTGATGTGGATAGCCAGCGGCCGTTAAAAGCATGGACACTGGGTGTGAATGCTAATTTACCGGATGCGATTGCTGTTCGTTGGGCAAAAGAGGTGCCTGACAGCTTTCACGCTCGGTTTAGCGCGACCGCTCGTCGTTACCGTTATATCATCTACAATCATCCTCTGCGTCCGGGCATTTTAGCCAAGGGGGTCAGCCATTATTATGGTGAGTTGGATGAAACCTTAATGCATCAGGCCGGTCAGTACTTATTGGGGGAAAACGATTTTTCCTCGTTCCGCGCTGCGCAATGTCAGTCAAAATCACCGTGGCGAAATGTGATGCATTTGTCGGTGAGTCGTCGCGAGCGTTACATTATCATCGATATTAAAGCGAATGCATTTGTTCATCATATGGTGCGGAATATTGCAGGTAGCTTGATGGCTGTGGGCCGAAAAGAACATCCTCCCGAATGGATTGAATGGCTGCTGGCCCAAAAAGATCGCACCTTAGCGGCCGCCACCGCCAAAGCGGAAGGCTTGTATTTGGTTGAGGTTGATTATCCGCAAGAGTTTGCGCTGCCCGATGCGCCGATTGGCCCCCTTTTTTTACCCGATGAAGTCATTGAACGGGCCTAAATAGTAGCGCGTCAAAGGGTAGAGCGAAGAATAGGTAGTACCAGTTTTTTATCCCAAGTCTGACTGACTTGTGATTTAATTCGGTCTAATTTGTTACGAATCCAAGATGGACGTCCTATGCGGACGCCCATGATTAAGTAAAGGTTGTCCATGAGCTGGCTTGAAAAAATCCTAACGAAAAGCAACATTGGTTCATCGCGCAAAGCATCCATTCCTGAAGGGGTGTGGACCAAGTGTACGTCCTGTGACCAAGTGCTTTATCACGCAGATGTAGAGCGTAACCTAGAGGTATGCCCTAAGTGTGATCATCACATGCGCATTCCTGCTCGTCGCCGCCTTGATGTGTTTCTCGACAAAGACGGTCGCGAAGAGATTGCCGCTGAGCTTGAGCCGAAAGATGTGCTGAAGTTTCGTGACTCGAAAAAATATAAAGACCGCCTTTCTGCGGCACAAAAGTCGAGTGGTGAGAAGGACGCACTGATCGTCATGAAAGGAACCGTGTTAGAGGTTCCCGTGGTTGCCTGTGCCTTTGAATTTAAGTTCATGGGTGGCTCAATGGGTGCCGTTGTAGGTGCACGTTTCGTGAAAGCAGTAGACACTGCGATTGAGAATAACTGTGGTCTGGTATGTTTTTCTGCCAGCGGTGGCGCGCGTATGCAAGAAGCCTTGATGTCGCTGATGCAGATGGCGAAAACTAGCGCTGCGCTGGAGCGTCTTTCTCGCCATAAGCTGCCGTTTATCTCGGTGATGACCGATCCAACTTATGGTGGCGTCACCGCCAGTTTCGCAATGCTTGGCGACGTCAATGTCGCGGAACCTAAAGCCATCATTGGTTTTGCGGGCCGTCGCGTGATTGAGCAAACGGTACGTGAAAAGTTACCTGAAGGCTTTCAGACCAGTGAATTCTTGCTCGAGCATGGTGCCATCGACATGATTGTTGATCGTCGCGAAATGCGTCAGCGCTTGGCAGGGCTGCTTGCGAAACTGAGCAATGTGAAATCACCATTGGTGGTTGACGTTGAACAGGACAAGCCACAAGAAGACGAGCAATCTGCCTCTCAAGAGTAAGATTTGACCGTGTTCCTCAGCGTTATCCTTGGTATTATCTACCCATCATGTAGCAACTGACCAAGTTAATGTCTGAACAATGCATTCCTACAGCCACGTCCCCGCTATCGACGTGGCTGTCTTATCTTGAATCCATCCATACCAGCGCGATTGACTTAGGTTTAGAACGCGTTGCCCACGTTGCCGAGCATGCGCAATTGACCAAACCTGCCCCAAAGATCATAACGGTGGCGGGTACCAACGGTAAGGGAACGACTTGTGCGCTGCTCGAGGCGATCTTGCAGAATGCGGGCTATCGCACTGGCGTATATAGCTCTCCTCACCTTGTTCATTACAACGAACGCGTGCGTATTAATGGCAAACCATTAGACGATGCGGCGCATTGCCAAGCATTCGCCGCCATTGAGCAAGCGCGCGGAGAAACCAGCCTGAGCTTTTTTGAGTTTGGTACCTTGGCGGCGTTGCAGCTATTTAAGCAGCATGAGCTTGATGTGGTGATCTTAGAGGTCGGCCTTGGGGGACGCTTAGACGCAACAAATGTGGTCGAGCATGACGTATCAGTGATCACCAGTCTAGCGCTGGACCATTGTGATTGGCTCGGCGATGACATCGACCAAATCGGTTATGAAAAAGCGGGGATTTTCCGTGCGGGTAAACCGGCAATTTGTGGCCAGCCTGCGCCTCCTGCGAGTGTTGCTGCGCATGCGGACGCGGTTGGTGCAGACTTGTATCAAATCGGTTATCAGTATCACTATGTACAGCAAGGTGATACTTGGTGTTGGCATGCCGGAGCCTTTGATATGGATGCGCTGCCAGTTCCTCATATTCCTATGCAAAATGCCGCAACGGCATTAATGGCGCTCGGGGTCGCAGAGCTGAATATCGCTGACACGCACATCACCGAGGCATTGCGAACCCTCACTGTGCCTGGCCGGATGCAAGTTATTTCAAGCCAGCCTTACACCGTGTTTGATGTTGCCCATAACCCGCACGCCGCGCAATATTTGGCGGATAGATTAGTGACTATTAAACAGGATAAAGGCGGAAACATCCATGCTGTGGTTGCTATGCTGGCAGATAAAGACATTGCCGGCACGTTAGCGTGCTTTGAGGGAATTGTTGACCATTGGTATCCCGCCTCTTTGAGTGTCACGCGGGGTGCGTCGGCGAGTGCTTTGCCCGTCAACGCAGAGGAGCGGTTTGACACCCCTAACCACGCCTATCAAGCGGCCTACCAAGCGGCGGAACCCGAGCGTGATTGTGTGGTCGTATTCGGGTCGTTCCATACCGTGGGGCAAGTGAGTGAACAGATTAATTAAAACGGAGTCGATGTGGCCAGTAAGTTGCAAAAACGATTAGTCGGTACGCTGGTATTGGTGTCAATGGGGGTGATTTTTTTGCCAGATGTTCTGGATGGCAAAAAAGAGCACTATCAAGAGAGCTATCAAAGTATTCCTCTGCGCGATGATTTTGATGCTTCTGTGACAGAAACCCCGATTGCTGAACCACAGGTGGCTGATGTTGCTGTGCCTGACACCTCGGTAAAAACAACCGACGAAGAAGGGGGCGCATCAAACCAGCGTGAAACGACCCCTGACTCAACGGCATCTGAGTCGATCGCCACAGCAGATGGCGCGTGGATGATTCGTCTTGGTACCTTCCGCAATCAGGACAATGCGCGCCGTTTGGTTAGCCAATTACGTGAGAAAGGTTACCAAGCCCATATTTTGCCACGGGATCTGAAACCTGATGACCTTGCCAAAGTGGTTGTAGGCCCAAATGTGTCTAAAAACACGCTGGAATCTCAATTGGCAGACTTAGAATCTCTCACCGGGTTGAAAGGGCAATTGCGCAAGTTTGACCCACTTACCCAATAAGAAAACGTTTGCGTGAGCATTTTTTCTGTTAGAATGCGCGCGTCTCGAGCAAGTGAATAACATGATTTGGATTGATTACCTGATACTTGGCGTCATTGGTTTTTCGGCGCTGGTTAGTGTTATCCGAGGCTTTGTCAAAGAGGCATTGTCTTTGGTGATTTGGTTTGGTGCTTTTTTTGTCGCCAGCCAATTTTATCCGCAACTTGCGGTGTATCTCACCAACATACAGGATGCGGTGATCCGTAACGGAACCGCTATTGCCTTACTGTTTATTGCTACCCTCATTGTGGGTGCAGTGGTCAATTATGTGATTGCCCAGTTAGTGCAAAAAACAGGACTATCAGGGACAGATAGAGTGTTGGGGATTGTGTTCGGAAGTGTTCGTGGAGTATTGATTGTCGCCGCCGTCTTGTTTTTCTTGGATGCGTTTACGTCAGTCTCTAAAACCCAAGCATGGGGACAATCTGAACTGATTCCTAATTTTGCTGTAGTTATTGAATGGTTCTTTAACTACCTCGAGAACAGTTCCAGTTTCTTACCTAAGATCGCGGGGTCTTAGGCTGGTTTACGCGTAACAAGGAATAGCTGACATGTGTGGTATTGTTGGAATCGTAGGGGCCAATCCGGTCAACCAGTCCATCTATGATGCGTTAACGGTGCTACAGCACCGCGGCCAAGATGCAGCCGGGATTGTCACCATCGACGACAATCGTTTCCGCCTTCGCAAAGCAAACGGCTTGGTGAAGGATGTTTTTCAACTCAAACATATGCAACGTTTACAAGGTCATGTCGGTATTGGCCATGTGCGTTATCCAACCGCCGGCAGTTCTAGTGCCTCAGAAGCGCAGCCATTTTATGTCAACTCTCCCTATGGAATAACCTTGGCGCATAATGGGAATTTGACCAATGCAGAAGCACTCCGTCATTCCTTGTTTGAAAAAGACCGCCGCCACCTAAATACCACCTCAGATTCTGAAATCCTCCTCAACGTTCTTGCGCACCAGCTTTCTAACGCTGTGTCACATCCGCTTACCGCCGATGATATGTTTGCTGCCGTCCGCTCGGTGCATGAGCAGGTATCGGGTGCCTACGCGGTGGTATCCATGATTATTGGTCATGGCATGATTGCCTTCCGTGACCCGCATGGTATTCGTCCCTTGTGTTTGGGCAAGCGTGAAGAGCAAGGCCAAGTTGAATACATGGTTGCTTCAGAGTCGGTTGCACTTGATGCGGTTGGTTTTGACTTTGTTCGTGATGTGGCCCCGGGTGAAGCCGTCTACATTACTTTCGATGGTCAACTTCACACATGCCAATGTGCAGCCTCACCAAGTTTGCACCCGTGTATTTTTGAGTTCGTTTATTTCTCTCGCCCTGATTCATTTATCGATAAAATTTCGGTGTATGGCGCGCGCGTTCGTATGGGACAAAAGTTGGGTGCGAAAATACAGCGTGAATGGGAAGAAATGGACATTGATGTGGTCATCCCGATTCCTGAAACGTCCTGTGATATTGCGCTCGAAATTGCGCAGGTGCTCGGCAAGCCCTATCGACAAGGGTTTGTAAAAAACCGCTATGTAGGCCGCACGTTTATCATGCCCGGTCAACAAATGCGCCGTAAATCAGTGCGCCGCAAGCTCAATGCAATCCGCTCAGAATTTAAAGATAAGCGCGTTTTGTTGGTGGATGACTCGATTGTGCGTGGCACGACGTCGGAGCAGATCATTGAAATGGCGCGTGAAGCCGGTGCGAAAGAAGTGTATATCGCTTCCGCAGCACCAGAAGTGCGCTTCCCCAACGTATATGGTATTGATATGCCCAGTGCCAATGAGCTGATTGCTCATGGACGAGAAGTGGATGAAATTACCAAATTGATTGGTGCCGACGGTTTGATATATCAAAACTTAAGCGATCTTGTTGCCGCTGTCGGTGAGGCAAACCCCGCCATCGAACGTTTTGAAACCTCTGTGTTTAGTGGTGAGTACGTGACCAACGATGTCGACCAAGCGTATTTGGAATACATACAAAGCTTGCGTAGTGACAGTGCGAAAACAGTTCGTGAACAACAACAAGAGCTCGCCAATTTAGAGATCCATAATGAAAGCTAAAAGCCCGTGGATAGCGTGATGATAACGAAAAAAGCCGCATCGATGCGGCTTTCTTATCTTTGTTGGCCCGCGCCAACGCTTTGGGCGCGGGTGGTCCAGAACACAGTGGTACGCTAGTGCGTAAATACAGGCCCAATTCCAACGTTCCACAGAATCACCGACGATGCCAATATGGCGACCAGTAATACTAAACCACAAGTGACGACTGAACTTGCGTAGATAAAGCCGCGCTCTTCGGGGATCTCCATAAGAATGGGCACACCGGTGTAGAGTAAATATACCGAGTAGGCGATACCAATCAGCCCGACGATCATCACAAACCATACCACGGGATATAGGGTTGCCAGTCCAACCATAAAGATTGGCGTGGCGGTGTACGCTGCCAGCTCCAAGCATTGGGTGTAAGTGGGAGCGGAGCCAAAGGTTCGACTCATCCACAACGTGAGGTAGGCAAGCGCACACACACCACCAATAAGTGCTAGATACATCGCACTGGCGATAAACAGTGCGCTTTGTGCAGTGAGAAAGATCGGTTCTCCTACCCCGATTTTCCAGCCGATATTTACACTGGAGTAATAAGCACAAACTGGCGGAATCAGCGCCAATAACAGCGCATGACCGATGCTGTGTGACGCGCCTTCATGGCGCTCACCAATGGTCTTCCATTCTTTTTTCGGGTGCGTATACAACCCGATAAGATGACTCAAAATCATAGCTACCCCCACATATCCTTCCTGAATCCGTGCAAGCGCCACCACAAAAAAGGTTGCCCTGTTTGAGACTGTCCATGCACTGTGATTAACCGACGCCAATTTACTTTACATATAGTTAACATCTAGTCGGAAAGGGTTGAATATGCAAGTATTCGCACTGTAGAGCAGATAAAGTGCGCTACACCTGTATGCACGAGACAGGAAAAAAGTGTGGGTGCTGCCTCTAAACGCAGACAATCAACGTACGTTGTGTGATGGCTTTCATGTTTCAGAAAGACTTTTTATCGTGTTAATACCGAGTAGCGTACTGTTATAGAGTAATTGATTTACAAGCCTTTTTTATGCTGCCGACCGTTGGCTTGAGTGAGATGTCTAGCAAAGTAGTAATAAAAACTCCATTTTAAACAGCTGTTTATATCCCAATATCGATTTAATTATCATTATTATCGTCCTGAGAGTTTGAGTTCAACTATTCTTATCGGGTAGTGTCGAATGGGAGACAGCCGCTGCTTTGCAGTCCTGGAGGAGAGAGCATCGTGTTGCATAATAAAGAAATTTTGATCGTCGAAGACGATCCCGTGTTTAGCCGTATGATTGCGTCATTTCTCGAGCGTGAAGGGGCAACAGTGCGTGAGGTTGAAAACGGATTAGAGGGGTTGCAAGCGCTTCGTCAATCCATTCCAGACTTACTGATTAGCGATTTATCCATGCCGGTGATGACTGGTCTTGAATTTGTTGAAGAAGTAAGTGTGGAATACCCAATGTTGCCGATGATCGTCATTTCAGGCACGGGAGGTATGGCGGATGTTGCCCAAGCACTAAGGTTTGGTGTGAAAGATTTTCTGATTAAGCCGATAGAAGACATCAATGTGGTCAAAAAAGCCATTGAGACGGTGATTGATGACGCCGACGATGATGTACATGCCAATGACGATTTCAGTCAGCAATGGTTTAAAGTGTGTGAAGATGCCGACCGCGGTGCCTCAGAGAATGAACTTAAGTGGCACTTGGATGCGCTGAAGCATAATCCTGGCAGCGCGCGAGAGCTTTTAATGGGACTGATGCCTGAACCAGACTCACAACAAGGTGCATGGCGCTTATCCTATCATTCGCTACAATCGGCCGACGCGAATCCGATCGTGCTCGATTACACTTGGCTGATGGGCGGAAAAATGGCTTTTTATGTTGTCGATTCTGCCTCGGCCGGAGAGGATGGAACGGCAACAACATTAATGATCCGGGCATTCTTTAATGAGTTTGTACGTACCCAAGATGTCAATGAGCGTGGTTTTCTCACCCTGGTAAAACGAATCGAAGACGCAATTCGGGCTTCTTCGTATGCATCCCCCATCCGTGCCATGTTTGGGGTATTGAACACCGCCGACAATCAGCTGGAGATCTTTCCGGCGGGACTCACCGCGACGGTTGATAGTTGCGGCACAACCAGTTTATTGCATAGCGCGCACTGGTTAGGGAAAGATGCCATTCACAGTCAGTTCCAATATGTTGATATGGGAGCGGGCGATGCACGTGTGTCACTAAGCGAAGTTGGACTTAACAGCTTTAGTGTTGATATCCAAAGAATTGCATAAAAATAGTGCGGGAGCCTCGGTATAGTGGGGCTTGCGCCTTGCTGCGTTGTGTTAACATCCGTATACTCATGTCGCTGTGCTGCTATGATTAAATGGCGTAATGCGAAAGCCGATTTCAAGGACAGAACGACATGAAGCATTGGTATCTGCTCTACTGTAAACGCGCGGAACAACAACGCGCTGAGCAAAACTTAAAGCGCCAAGGCGTAGACTGTTATTATCCCATCGTCACGGTTGAGAAGCTTCGCCGTGGTAAGTGCCAGCAAGTTGAAGAGCCCCTTTTTCCTAATTATGTGTTTGCTCACTTCGATCCTGAAGAGGTGCAATACACGTCCGTCCGCTCAACGCGAGGCGTAGTCGACTTTGTTCGCCAAGGCGCGCATCCTATTCGAGTTGACCAATCGCTTATCCAGCAGCTTATGATCATGGAAGATAGCGACGAGCAGCGTGACAAGCTTAATGATGGCTTTAAAGCCGGCCAAGCGGTCACGATCCAAGCGGGGCAATTTGAAGGGGCGGAAGCGATTTTTAAGGAAAAAGACGGTGAGATGCGTTCCATTCTGCTGATCAAAATTCTCAACAAGCAAACGGAGTTGCGCGTCGACAATCGTCACGTCAGAGCTGTCTAATCCACGCCGCACATGACTGCTACACTTTCTATCTAAGGACACGAGATAGCGGGGGAGTGTGTGGAAAAGGTGCTGATCGTTGAAGACAGCCGCGCTTTTCGGATGTTGGTCGAGTATGAAGCTCGTCAGCATGGCTTTTCGACCGTGGCGGTGGCCTGTATGGCCGATGCAGAAGCGGTTCTGAATCAAGACGCCGACTTTTTGTGCGCGGTTTTAGACTATAACCTGCCTGATGCGCAACACGGTGAGGTAATTGATCTTTGTCTTGCCAACCATTTAAAAGTCATTGTCTTGACGGCTTCTCAAACGGAGACCATTCGCAAGCAAGTGCTTGCTAAGCCGGTGATTGACTATATACCGAAAGACAGCAGCCATTGTGTGCAGGCAGTCTGTCAACTGTTGTTGCGATTATCGCGCAATAGAGATCACCAAGTGCTCATTGTCGACGACTCTCCCTCAGTACGAAAACATGTTGCGGCCACGCTTGAACGCCAATATCTCAAAGTCCATGAAGCCAATGACGGTGAGCAAGCGCTATCTATGTTATCGATGACAACTGGGATTACCTTGGTCATTACTGATTATGCGATGCCAAACATGGATGGGATTGCCTTGGTCCATCAGATCAGAAAGCACCATGAAGGCGCCATGCTCGCTGTCATCGGGCTATCTGGCCACCATGATGATACTCTGACGACCCGTTTTCTTAAGGCGGGCGCGAATGATTATTTACAAAAGCCATTTAATCAAGAAGAGTTCTATTGCCGCGTGCACTCTTGCCTAAACGCGATCGATAGCGAGCGGCGTTTATTTACACTAGCCAATACCGACTTTTTAACGGCACTTTGGAATCGACGTTACTTTTTTTCCCAGAGCGAGAAGCTGCCAGATGAGGAGATTAAACATCTAGCCATTATCGATATTGACCATTTCAAGCGCATCAACGACCAGTATGGACATCACATTGGCGATGAGGTGTTGACTCACGTGGCTGCAACGCTAAGTGCACACTTCGAGAATGATTTGGTTGCTCGGCTAGGTGGTGAAGAATTTTGTGTCTTATCGACCCGAGAGCAGTCTACCTTTCAACAGGCGTTAGAGCGCTATCGACAAGAGCAAGCGGACATCATCATTCCTGTTTCTGGATTTGAAATAACGGTCACTGTCAGTATTGGTGTTGTCTCTGCGCAAGGTGGGATTGAAGCCATGTTGCATGATGCGGACCGAGGTTTGTATCAAGCCAAAGAAATGGGGCGTAATTGCCTGATCGCACTATCGTAATAAAGTTGACAGCCTGACTTTTAAAGTAGACAAACTGGGCGTTTTTTCGGCACAAACAATCGTCTCTGTCCCTTCACTAGGTACAAAAATGTCTCAATGTTGAGATTTGCCATCATATTTAACATTCAACCTCTTGATTAAGCGTAAGCTTGGCCGCTTCTTGCCCAAATTGCGCATTTCTCGCGCACAACTTATGCCAGATATGGTGCTTTGCTTATGGAATACAAAGTGTTGGTTGTGGAAGATAGCCGACCTTTCAGGCGGTTACTTGAAACTGAAATCCGTAAAGCCGGTTATATTCCCTGTATTGCAAGTTCGATCGCACAAGCAGAAACGATTTTAAATCAAGAAACAGATTTTCTTTGCGCGATACTGGATTATTGTTTGCCCGACGGTCAGGACGGTGAAATCATTGATGTGTGCTTGTCACTTGATATCAAAGTCATTGTATTAACGGCCATGATGGATGCACGTACACGGGAGCGTGTGCTGGCGAAGACTGTGATTGATTACATCCCCAAAGACAGCCCAGCTTGTGTCTCATCAATTGCACCGTTGCTGCATCGTCTTGAGAAAAACCAGCAACATCATGTATTGGTGGTGGATGACTCGCTGACCTCGCGTCGTTATGTGCGCAGCTTACTGGAGCGCCAGTATCTAAATGTGATGGATGCGCAAGATGGGCAGGAAGCACTCGCGATGGTGCGTGCTGACCCGCGTATTTCATTAGTGATCACCGACTACACCATGCCAGAAATGGATGGGGTACAACTGGTCAAGGCACTCCGTCAGCATAAAGTCGATGGCCAGCTTGCCATTATTGGTTTATCCGGCGATGACGATCCGAGTTTGACGGCCCGTTTTCTAAAAGCAGGTGCGAACGACTTTCTGGCAAAGCCATTTAACCAAGAAGAATTTTACTGCCGTTTGCACAGCACATTAAATGCGCTGGATACAGAAAGGCGTTTGTTTCATTTGGCAAATACCGACTATTTGACCCAAACCTGGAACCGTCGTTACTTTTTCGAGCATCCTCAAACGCGGAAAAACAATGGCCCACGAGGGCTAGCCTTGATTGACATTGACCACTTTAAAAAAGTGAATGATAGCTTGGGTCATCACATTGGCGATATTGCGCTGATTGAGTTGGCCAAAGTGTTGAATCGTTATTTCCCAGATGCGTTGGTTGCACGATTTGGTGGTGAAGAGTTCTGTGTACTGTACGGTAACAATGACCAAGGCTTTGAGGCCCGCCTAAACGCGATGCGAGAAGAGCTAGCGGCGACAACGTGGACACCTTACGATCAGGCATTTCAATTTACGGTGAGCATTGGCATGGTGCACGGGGATGCGTCTGTCCATCAGTTGATCCAGCGTGCTGACCATTGTTTATATCAAGCCAAAGCGAAAGGGCGTAATCAACTCGTTAAAGCGTCAGAGCCGCAACCTGCGCTGTTGGTGTAAAAAAGCCGGCGGTCAGCCGGCTTCTTATCATCACACGATTAGGCGTCGTGGTATTGCTCGCAGGCCATCAAGGTATTCTCAATCAATGTTGCCACCGTCATTGGGCCAACACCGCCGGGAACAGGCGTGATATGACTTGCCTTTTCGTATGCCACGTCATAGTCAATATCACCGATTAGCTGGCCGCTATCCATGCGATTAATTCCTACATCAATCACAATCGCACCGGGCTTAATCCACTCGCCAGGAATAAATTTAGGTTTACCGACAGCGACCACTAACACATCGGCTTGACGAACATGCGCTTCGAGATCTTGGGTAAAACGATGGCAAGTGGTCGTGGTACATCCGGCGAGTAGCAACTCTAGTGTCATCGGACGGCCGACAATGTTTGAGGCACCGACGACAACGGCATGTTTGCCACGCAAAGGTACGTTGTAGCGGTCAAGTAAGGTGATGATCCCTTTTGGGGTACAGGAACGCAGCGTTGGCATACGTTGGCACAAACGGCCCACATTGTAAGGATGGAAGCCGTCGACGTCTTTGTCGGGACGGATACGTTCAAGGACAGAGGTAGCATCAATGCCCGCAGGTAAAGGCAGTTGCACCAAGATACCATCGATGGTGTCGTCATCATTGAGTGTATCGATCAGCGTCAGTAATTCATGCTGAGAGCAGGTTGACGGCAAATCGTAAGAGCGAGAGACAAAGCCCACTTCATCACAGACGCGACGCTTACTGCCCACATAAACCTGTGACGCTGGATCGTCACCCACTAAAATCACGGCAAGCCCGGGCGCACGGCGTCCCGCTTCTCTACGGGCAGCAACACGTGCTGCGACTTCTCGACGCACCGTTTGCGCGATCAGTTTTCCATCAATGATTTGTGCGGCCATAAGTATCCTTTGGCTAAGAGAGCAAAAAACGGGTCGATATTGTGACAAACTTCGGGCGTAAAAGCTATTGCGCAAACGTTTGCTTTTGGTGGTTTGGTGGCAGAGAAACCGTCAAAGTCATTGTGAATCAAAGGTGTTGTGCTAGATATCGCCTTATAATGATTGGAGAACACCACACAAAAGGGCTTCTATGCCGCGCGAACTGGCGTGCTTTTGAGCAACTGATTAGACATTTCGGTGAAAACCGTTGACGACGCCTGACCTCGCTTTATAATCCCCGCTGCATATCTATTTTGCGCCCTTAGCTCAGTTGGATAGAGCAACGGCCTTCTAAGCCGTGGGTCACAGGTTCGAATCCTGTAGGGCGTGCCATTTCTTTCGTTCTCGCTAGCGAAGATAATCTCCCGTTTCTGCTCAAAAGCTAACCAAACAGTGCAAAAACACAAAAAGATGTGATCTTGCCCGGTTGAATTGTGAGATATCACCCCAATTTCGATATTGAAACGCCATCGGTCGCCCCTTGTCTCGACTCAGTTGACGGGTGCCGCTATAATAGCGCGTCTTAATTTTCAGTCTCGGATGAGATAGCTCGATACGCCAATTGCGTGTATCCGGATTCGCAGGGGCTATGACGGATTCATAGCTCGGATGATGACACCAGTAAAAACTGGTCAACATCACTCAGTACCCCTGAGTAAATTTGAGGTTAATTTTATAATGCAAGTTACCGTTGAAACCACCGAAGGCCTAAAGCGCCAAATGACCATCACTGTGCCTGCTGCAAACATTGAAGACGCAGTCACGAAAGAGCTACGCAACATTGCTAAAAATCGTCGTTTTGATGGTTTCCGTAAAGGTAAAGTACCTTTGAAAATGGTTTCTCGCATGTATGGCGATGCAGTACGCCAAGACGTGCTGGGCGAGGTAATGCAGCGTCATTTCATCGAAGCCATCATCCAAGAGAAAACTAATCCAGCAGGCGCGCCAACCTTTACACCGGTAGAGAATGAAGCGGGTAAAGATCTGGTATTCAACGCTGAATTTGAAGTGTACCCAGAAGTTGAACTGCAAGGTTTGGAAGCGATCGAAGTTGAAAAACCGCACGCAGAAGTACAAGACAGCGACGTTGAAGAAATGCTGACTACCCTGCGTAAGCAGCAAGCGAACTGGGTTGAAGCTGACGGTGAAGTAAAAGAAGATAGCCGTGTAACGCTAGACTTCACAGGTACCATTGACGGCGAAGAATTCGAAGGCGGTAAAGCGGAAGGCTTCCAGCTAGTCATGGGCCAAGGCCGCATGATCCCTGGTTTCGAAGACGGCTTGGTTGGCAAAAAAGCGGGTGAAGAATTCACTATCGACGTCAACTTCCCAGAAGACTACCACGCTGAGAACCTAAAAGGTAAAGCGGCGCAGTTCGCGATCAAACTTCACACTGTTGAAGCGCAAGAATTGCCAGAGCTAACGGAAGAGTTCGTTCAGCGCTTCGGCATTGCGGATGGCAGCGTTGAAGGCCTGAAAGCCGAAGTCCGTAAGAACATGGAACGCGAGCTGAAGCAAGCGATCAAAAACAAGATCAAAGAGCAAGTCCTTGACGGCTTGGTTGAGCAAAACCAAATCGACGTACCGTCTGCCTTGATCGATCAAGAAATCAATGTTCTGCGCCAGCAAGCGGCTCAACGTTTTGGTGGCAACATGGACAGCGCATCGCAACTGCCACGTGAGCTGTTTGAAGAACAAGCCAAACGTCGTGTTAGCGTTGGCCTGCTGCTGGGTGAAGTGATCAAAGCAGAAGAGCTAGAAGCAGACGACGAGCGAGTTAAAGCTCTGATCGAAGAAATGGCTTCTGCATACGAAGATCCAGCAGAAGTGGTTGCTTACTACGAAAAAGATCAGAAGCTGATGGAAAACATGCGTAATGTCGCGCTTGAAGAGCAAGCGATCGACGCGCTGTTGGGTAAAGCGAAGGTTTCTGAAGCCAACGTTGGCTTTAGCGATCTGATGAACGCAGCACCACAAGCGTAAAAACGCAATAAAAAACGTGGGTGTTGTCATTGACACCCCGTTCATGTATCTGCATAAAATGGCCCTAATGACTTGTCATTTGGGCCATTTTTTCCGTCTAAGGTTCTATTCGACTGTCCGCCAATCATGCGATAGCGAAGGTAACTTTTGCTTAGAAAATTGTCGATGAATCATCCAGCTGCGATCAACGACATAACATTTTAGTGACCTGTTACAGCGTTTTATGCTAAACCTTGGTTAAGGCGAGAGTTAACGAATTCGATTAGGGATATTACGCTATGAGCAATCAAGATAAACACGCAATGCCCCCCATCATGGATGCTTTGGTTCCCATGGTGGTTGAACAAACATCGCGAGGAGAGCGTTCCTACGATATCTACTCCCGCCTGTTGAAAGAACGCATCATTTTTCTCACTGGTCAGGTAGAAGATCAAATGGCCAACCTGATTGTGGCCCAGATGTTGTTCTTGGAGTCAGAGAATCCAGAAAAAGATATTTATCTGTATATCAACTCCCCAGGTGGTGTGGTGACCGCCGGTATGGCAATTTATGACACCATGCAGTTCATCAAACCGGATGTGAGCACACTGTGTACAGGCCAAGCCTGTTCAATGGGCTCTTTCCTGCTTGCGGGTGGTGCAAAGGGTAAGCGTTATTGCCTACCAAACTCACGCGTGATGATTCACCAACCACTTGGCGGTTTCCAAGGGCAGGCGTCAGATATTGAAATCCATGCCAAAGAAATGATCAAAACCAAGCATCGCCTGAATACCTTGCTGGCAGAGCATACGGGTCAGCCGATGGAGATTATCGAACGTGATACGGACCGCGATAATTTCATGTCTGCTCAAGAAGCGGTGGACTATGGCTTGGTTGACGCCGTACTCAATCAAAGAGATTAAACCAGACGAATACCCTACATGCTTGGCGTGACAGCGGAAAAGACCATGGCTCGCCGGATTACATCCAAACATGGATGTAATGCTAGAGCGCACGGAATCCGGGATTGTTGCGCCAAGTAGAAAAGGTATACCGCTATGCATTGAAATGAGAGGATAACTTCTCATTCCCACACATGTGAGCGGGTGTCGGGTCGGAAAAAGTGGCCGATTTGTTGTAAACTCAACAAAAGGCAACGATGGGCAAACGCCCCAAAGAGGTTAGCGAATGACAGACAAGCGAAAAGACGGTGGAAGCGGCAAGCTGCTTTACTGCTCGTTCTGTGGTAAGAGCCAACATGAAGTTCGCAAGTTAATTGCTGGGCCATCGGTCTACATTTGCGACGAGTGTGTCGACCTATGTAACGACATCATCCGTGAAGAAATCAAAGAAGTGATGCCAAAGCGTGAGGGAGATGCTCTTCCTACGCCGCGTGAAATCCGTGAGCATCTGGATGATTATGTTATCGGCCAAGAGCAAGCCAAAAAGGTACTGTCGGTTGCCGTGTACAACCACTACAAACGCTTGCGCAATGGCGATAAAAGCGCCGACGGCGTTGAACTTGGCAAAAGTAATATCTTGCTGATAGGCCCGACGGGTAGTGGTAAAACCCTACTGGCTGAGACGCTTGCGCGTTTCCTTGATGTACCATTTACTATGGCGGATGCCACCACATTGACCGAAGCGGGTTATGTCGGTGAAGACGTCGAAAACATTATCCAAAAGCTGCTGCAAAAGTGTGACTATGATGTCGCCAAAGCAGAGCGCGGTATTGTATATATTGATGAGATTGACAAAATCTCACGCAAATCCGATAACCCATCGATCACGCGAGATGTATCGGGTGAGGGTGTGCAGCAAGCCCTGCTGAAATTGGTAGAAGGGACAGTCGCATCGGTTCCACCTCAAGGTGGCCGCAAGCATCCACAACAAGAGTTCTTGCAAGTTGATACCTCGAAAATCCTCTTTATCTGTGGCGGTGCATTCGCTGGGTTGGATAAAGTGGTTGAGCAGCGTGTCGATAAGGGATCTGGCATCGGTTTTGGTGCAGAAGTCCGAGGTGCGAGCGACAAGTCAGCAGACGAGTTTTTCGGTAAAGTTGAACCAGAAGATCTGGTCAAATACGGCTTGATCCCTGAGTTTATCGGCCGTTTACCGGTCACAGCGGTACTTAAAGAACTGGACGAGCATGCGCTTGTACAGATTTTGCGAGAGCCGAAAAACGCGCTAACCAAGCAATACAGTGCATTGCTAGAGTTAGACGGGGTTGAACTTGAGTTCCGTGATGACGCGCTTCGTGCGATCGCTAAGAAAGCCATGGAACGCAAGACAGGTGCTCGCGGTCTACGC
The DNA here is from genome assembly GCF_001995345.1 of Salinivibrio sp. IB872. Taxonomy (NCBI): domain Bacteria; kingdom Pseudomonadati; phylum Pseudomonadota; class Gammaproteobacteria; order Vibrionales; family Vibrionaceae; genus Salinivibrio; species Salinivibrio sp. IB872. Next base: position 18,509 of record NZ_MUFO01000009.1, read on the forward strand.
TCAATCGTAGAAGCTGTGTTGTTGGATACCATGTACGACTTGCCATCGAGTAAAGAGGTAAGCAAGGTGGTGATTGACGAATCAGTGATCCGTGGTGAGTCAGCGCCGCTATTGATATATGAACACGCTGATAGCCAAGCAGCTGGTGGTGAATAACCGCGAGTATTGCGTGTAACCTTATCAGTGGTAAAAGAAAAGGGAGTGATTGCTCCCTTTTTTATTTTCTGGCGGTGGAGCCGTTGAAACCTGTCCAACAGTCCCCATATACTCTTAATCAGATTGAACGGAAGAGAGAAGCATATGAACTTGGAGCGTTCCGAGCGCATTGAAATTCCGGTGCTGCCACTTCGGGATGTGGTGGTTTATCCTCACATGGTGATACCACTCTTTGTGGGAAGGGAGAAATCGATCCGCTGTTTAGAAGCGGCGATGGACAATGACAAACAAATTCTGTTGGTGGCGCAAAAAGATGCCGCCACCGATGACCCGAGCATCTCTGACTTGTACACCGTTGGTACGGTAGCGACGATCCTTCAGCTTCTTAAACTTCCGGATGGTACGGTTAAGGTGCTGGTTGAGGGGATGCAACGTGCACGTATCGACCAGTTTAGCGAAGACGACTTCTTTACGGCGGAAGCCGAGTATCTCACCACGCCAGCCATGGACGAACGTGAGCAAGAGGTATTGGTTCGCACTGCGATCAGCCAATTTGAAGGCTTTATCAAGCTGAATAAGAAGATCCCACCGGAAGTGTTAACGTCACTGAATGGGATTGAAGAAGCTGCTCGCTTAGCTGATACCATCGCGGCTCACATGCCGTTAAAACTGCAAGATAAGCAAAAAGTTCTCGAAATTATCGACATCGCTGAGCGCCTTGAATACTTGATGACCATGATGGAGTCAGAAATTGACTTGCTGCAGGTCGAGAAGCGTATTCGTGGCCGCGTGAAAAAGCAGATGGAGAAAAGCCAGCGCGAGTACTACCTCAATGAGCAGATGAAAGCCATCCAAAAAGAGTTGGGTGAGCTGGATGATGCTCCCGATGAGTTTGAGGCGCTGAAGCAGAAAATCGAAGAATCTAAAATGCCGCAAGAAGCTCGAGAAAAAACCGAGCAAGAATTGCAGAAGCTGAAGATGATGTCGCCAATGTCGGCAGAAGCGACCGTTGTGCGCAGCTATATCGATTGGATGATCAGTGTGCCTTGGACCAAGCGTTCTAAGGTGAAAAAGGATCTCGCCAAAGCTGAAGAAGTACTCAATGCCGATCATTATGGCTTGGAGCGCGTTAAAGACCGCATCCTTGAGTACCTCGCAGTGCAAAACCGAATGAACAAGCTCAAGGGCCCCATCTTGTGCTTGGTTGGTCCTCCGGGGGTAGGTAAAACCTCTCTGGGACAGTCGATTGCACGCGCCACTGGGCGTAAATATACCCGTATGGCGTTGGGTGGAGTGCGTGATGAAGCGGAAATCCGTGGTCACCGCCGTACCTACATAGGGTCGCTACCGGGTAAATTGATCCAGAAAATGGCGAAAGTGGGTGTTCGCAACCCGCTGTTCTTGCTCGATGAAATCGACAAGATGTCATCGGATATGCGTGGTGATCCGTCTTCAGCATTGCTTGAAGTTCTCGATCCTGAGCAAAACAACGCCTTTAACGACCACTATCTGGAAGTGGATTACGACCTGTCAGACACCATGTTTGTGGCAACGTCGAACTCCATGAATATTCCTGGCCCGTTATTGGATCGGATGGAAGTTATTCGTTTATCTGGCTACACCGAAGACGAAAAACTGAATATCGCTAAACGTCACTTGATTGACAAGCAAGTGAAGCGCAATGGCTTGAAGCCTCACGAGATCACCATCGAAGATTCTGCCATTATCGGCATTATTCGTTACTACACGCGCGAAGCGGGCGTGCGTAACCTCGAGCGTGAAATCTCGAAGCTGTGTCGTAAAACCGTGAAAGAGATCTTGTTGGATAAAGATCTTAAAGCGGTCACGGTCACCTCGGATAACCTGAAAGATTACTTGGGTGTGCGCCGCTTTGACTACGGTAAAGCCGATGAGCAAAACCGAATTGGTCAGGTGACAGGACTTGCGTGGACCGAAGTGGGCGGCGACCTACTGACCATCGAGACTGAATCGATGCCGGGCAAAGGCAAACTCACCCACACAGGTTCGTTGGGTGATGTGATGCAAGAATCTGTGCAGGCAGCCATGACAGTGGTGCGTAGCCGTGCAGATAAGCTGGGTATTAATAGCGACTTTTACGAAAAACGTGACATTCACGTGCACGTTCCTGAAGGGGCAACGCCTAAAGACGGCCCGAGCGCAGGTATCGCTATGTGTACGGCGCTGGTGTCGAGCTTGACCGGCAACCCAGTTCGTTCTGACGTAGCAATGACGGGTGAGATTACTCTACGCGGCGAAGTGCTACCCATCGGCGGCTTAAAAGAGAAACTGCTGGCGGCACGTCGTGGTGGCATCAAAACTGTGGTGATCCCAAAAGAGAATGAACGGGATCTTGAGGACATTCCTGACAATGTGAAAGAAGAAATCGACATTCATCCCGTGCGTTGGATTGATGAGGTTTTGACCATTGCGTTGGAAAATAATCCACTCGGTATTGAGCTAGTTAAGCCCGAAAAGAGTGACATGCAGCAAAATTAAGCAACGTAAAACGCTGACAGACCGCAAAAGGCTTGTCAGCGTTTTTTTTGCTAGCTAACGTTAACTCGAAGCCTTGGCCTGCATGGGGTGGGCAAGGAAGCTTTCAACGTCTTTCGTCGATAAAGCGTCTTTTATTAATACCGCAAAAGAATGGGATTTGCGGAGAAGTATTGTAAGGGGATGAAAAAGTGAATAAGTCGCAACTGATTGATCAAATCGCAGAGGGTGCCGATATTTCTAAAGCGTCGGCGGGCCGTGCACTGGATGCCTTCGTAGAAGCGGTTTCTGATACGCTGAAGTCGGGTGACCAAGTTGCTCTGGTTGGCTTTGGTACCTTCTCTGTACGCGAGCGTGCAGCGCGTACTGGCCGTAACCCGCAAACCGGTGCAGAGATTCAAATTGCTGCCGCCAAAGTACCTGGCTTCAAAGCAGGTAAAGCACTGAAAGACGCCGTGAACTAATCACAGCGTGAGCCATTGCCGAATTATTCAAGTTTGACTGGGTGTTAGAGCTGCAAAGCCAATAACAACCGCGTATAATCCGGCAAGAAGAGCGTAAAGGCGCATCATTCGATGCGCCTTTTTAGTTGATAAACCACCAGCCCAAATCAGTTGGAGTACCGGCCAGTTATGATGGAACGTATACGCGAAGGCACCAACAGCCTTGCGGTGAAGATCATTTTAAGCCTTATTATCTTTTCCTTTGCTTTTGCCGGGGTCGGCAGCTATCTGGCAGGGGGTTCCAACCCGCCCGCGGCAACGGTAGGCGATAAAGAAATTAGTCGTGCACAGCTTGAGCGTGCATACCAAAACGAACGCGCGCGCATGCAGCAGCAAGCCGGTGAGCTGTTCAATCAACTTCTGGGTGATCCTGAGTATGTGAAGCGTTTTCGCCAAAACATTCTCGACCGGATGGTTGACGATCTCTTGCTTGAACATGAAGCCAGTGAACTCGGGTTACGTGTCAGTGACGCGCAAGTCAAAGATGCCATTCGTGCGATGCCACAATTCCGTCAAGGCGGACAATTCAACAATGAGCGTTATCAAGCCGCATTGCGCCAGACTGGGTTAAGCGCGGATGAGTTTGCCAACTATGTACGGACTGACTTAGTCCGTCAGCAGCTGCTTACGGCGTTGCAAGCCTCTGAATTTGTGCTGCCAAGTGAACTGGAAAGTCTTTACCGTCTAGAAGCGCAAAGCCGTGAAGTGCGTACTATCACGCTGCCGGTGGATGCATTTGCTGCCAAGGTTTCTTTGTCAGACGAGGAGCTTGAAGCTTACTATCAAGCTAATCAAGACGACTATGTGCAACCTCGCATGGTAAAAGTGGCGTATGTGGAGTTAACCGGTGAAGGGCTGGCTGACGATATTCAAGTCACTGACGAAGACATTGCCGCTTACTATCAAGAAAACCAATCGCAGTATGGTTCTCAAGAGCGTCGCAAAGTCAGTCATATTCTGATTGAAGGGACTGGTGACGACGCCAAAGCTCGTGCTGAGGCAGCACTTGAGCGCTTGAACCAAGGTGAAGACTTTAGTGAACTGGCACAGCAAGTCTCTGATGATACTTACAGTGCCGAACAAGGTGGATCACTGGATTGGATTGAGCCCGGTGTGATGGATCCTGCATTTGAAAAAGCGGCGTATGCGCTAGCCAACAAGGGTGACTATAGCCAAGTAGTAAAATCAGACTTTGGCTATCACATCATTCGTCTGGATGACATTGATGCTGCGGATATCACGCCACTGAGCGAGGTGAAAGACGATATTCGCGTTGCGCTGCAGCAAGAGCGCGCGGCGGATCGTTTCTATGCTCAATCAACAAAGCTTGCCGAAGTCGCGTTTGAAGATGCCAATGGTCTTGAGCCAGCTGCTGCTGCAATCAATGGTAAGGTACAAATCACTGACTTCTTTGCCCCAGAGCAAGCGCAAGGGGTAATGGCACGTCCAGAAGTGCAACAAGCGCTGGATAGCTATGACGTACGTGAAAATGGCCTGAACTCGGAACTGATAGAGCTTTCGGGTGAACATGCCATTGTGGTCCGCTTGGATGACGTCAAACCAGAGAAACAGCTGAGCTTTGATGAAGTGAAGGATCAGGTGGTACAGACCTTGGCCGCACAAAAAGGCCAGCAGCAAGCCCAAGAGCAAGCAGATGCTTTGCTGACACAGCTTGAAGCCAATGGTGCTCTGACTGACAGTGAATACACATTCAGCGAACCACAAACCTTAAACCGCGTTGCTCAACAACGTGCGATTTCTGAATTGGCCTTTACCTTACCTAAGCCGGAAGCGGATACCTCGAGTTATGGGGTGACTACAGACGAGCAAGGTAATGTGGTGGTTGTGGCACTGGATAAAGTGATTGAGCCAGAGGTGCCTGAAATTAGCCCGCAAAGCCAAATGGCAGCCCGTGTTGCCCGTGCGATGAGCAATATGTCTTTATCAGCAACCTTGGAAGAGCTACGTAACCAAGTGGATGTCAGTTACGCGGACTCAGACAGCCAATAAGCAGGTAATGGCTCACCGCGAGAGTTAGATGTCTCTCGCAGCAAAGTGTGCGAAACAACAAAAACGGCGTAGGACTTTTGTCCTGCGTCGTTTTTCTTTTTTTGAGCACATGCAAGGCTTGTAGGAGTGGCGTAGGTTGAGAGCGAAAATTAATCAACAGAGGATATCTGATGAAACAGCTACTCACTTGCCTAATGTTTGCTCTCTCTTTGCTCTTGGCACCCACGGCGTGGAGCGCGGATGACAGCGCGACCTCTGAGGCGGCTCAAGCGCAGACCATACAGGTCAACATCAATACCGCAGATGCTAAGACCCTCGCCGAAAAGTTAGAGGGCGTGGGGCCATCAAAAGCCGCCGCGATCATCGAGTATCGCGATAACCACGGCGCTTTTCGCGCACCGGATGATTTGATTAAGGTTAAAGGGATTGGGAGAGCGACGCTAAAGAAAAACCGGGATCGTATCAAAGTCTAAGTGACCCCCACGCGCAAAGGTTTTGCACAACCTTTGCGCGAATAAGGCTTGAGTCTTTGCCTGCCAAGACACACAATGACTCCATAACCGTCAATGTAGCAGGATGCGATGACTCAAAAACAAAGCCACTTTTTTGCCCACCTCGCGCGGATGAAGCTGATTTATCGTTGGCCATTAATGCGCAATGTTTCCGCAGAAAACATCTCAGAGCACAGTTTACAAGTTGCCTTTGTGGCACATGCACTCGCGCTTATCAATAACAAGCGGTTTGGCGGCCATTATCAGCCTGATCGGATCGCGGTGTTAGCCATGTTTCATGACTGCAGTGAAGTGATTACTGGTGATTTGCCGACGCCGGTGAAGTACTTCAATCCTTCCATTGCGACCGAATATAAAAAGATCGAGAAAATGGCGGAGCAAAAACTGATTGCGATGTTACCGCCGGAGCTGCAAGACGATTACCGTAGCCTGATTGATTCAGACACGATCGATGCAGATGATTATTTGCTAGTCAAGCAAGCCGACACGCTATGTGCTTACCTCAAGTGTTTGGAAGAGATTGCGGCTGGCAATCATGAGTTTGAGCAGGCTAAAAAGCGCTTAGAGACGGCGATGGAAAAGCGCCGTTCGCCGGCGACCGATTACTTTATGGCGACGTTTGTTCATAGTTTTACCTTATCGCTCGATGAGATTAGTGACGATGGACTTTAATCTTCCTGACGCGTGGCAAGCGCGTCGCATGCGCAATGAAAATAAAAAGCGACGCAATGATAAACGCTCCGTCTATCAGCGCGATAGAGCGCGCATTTTACACTCGGCGGCCTTTCGCCGCCTACAAGCGAAAACGCAGGTGTTGGGGGCTGAACACAGTGATTTTTATCGCACTCGACTCACGCATTCATTGGAAGTGTCCCAAATTGGTACTGGGATTGTCGCGCAACTGAAAGAAAAGCAGCCGACCTTTCGAGCGCTGTTGCCTTCAACTGGACTGATGGAAAGTTTGTGTCTAGCGCATGATATTGGTCATCCGCCCTATGGCCACGGTGGCGAGATCGCACTGAATTACATGATGCGTGAAGAGGGTGGGTTTGAAGGCAATGCCCAAACGTTCCGTATTGTCACCTTGCTAGAGCCTTATACTCAGCATCATGGTATGAACTTAGCGCGACGAACCTTATTGGGAGTGATGAAGTACCCTGCCTTAATCAGTGCTGCCCATAACGGACAATCGCCCACGCCGGTGACGGACTTTCGGCACTTGAAGGCGCGCGATTGGCAACCTGCTAAGGGCATTTATGATCATGATAGTGCGCGGCGCGATTGGGTCCTCGAACCATTATGTGACGCGGATAAAGCCCTCTTTTTAACCTTTCGTGATAACCAACCTGATGGCGAACACCGCAAAACCCGCTTTAAATCTTTAGATTGCTCCATTATGGAGTTGGCGGACGACATCGCTTACGGGGTGCATGATCTTGAAGATGCGATAGTGATGGGCTTAGTGAACCGAGAACAGTGGCAAGAAGCGGTTGCCAGTGTGCTCGCCGAGTGTGGCGATCCATGGTTAGAAAGCCATATTGGGGAGCTGAGTGAGCAGATGTTTGGCCCTCCTTATGAGCGCAAAGATGCGATTGGCGCGCTGGTGAATACCTTGCTCACGTCGGTTGAGATTGCGCCCACCGTGCAAGATGGTGCACAGTGCTTTCAATCACCGTTACTGGCGTGGAATGCGTTCTTGCCGGATGTGATGGCAGGTGTACTGGAGACACTGAAACGCTTTGTCAGTGAGTTTGTGGTTAAACAGCCAGAGCTTCAAGTAGTGGAGTACAAAGGGCAACAATTGGTGATGGAGCTTTTTGATGCGTTTGCCTCCGACCCGGAACGTCTCCTGCCCAAAGATTACCGGCAAGATTGGCTGATAGCGCAACAGGCGGGTGAGTCAGGAATGCGTGTCATTGCGGATTATTTGTCGTCGATGACCGACAGTTTTGCCCAGAAGCTGCATAGCACCATGTTTACCGCCGCCAGCAATGGTCCGCTTTATGCGATTCGCTAGTCGTCCTGCCCGCCGGATGGCGTGCGCGATGCCGGCATAAATGCCAGTTGGCGCGCGATCATGGACTCAAAGCTTGCGAGCAATGGCTGATAATACTCACTGTCACCACTGAGTTCGCTAAGTGCGGCAAATCCTGCCTCTAGGGTAGACAAGGCGCCCGGCTTGCGGCTTTTACGTATCCTGTATTGGCTTGATGGCATGGTGTTGATGGTAGCGGTGGGTAAATCATGCAGGTTGGTTGAAAGCTGATACATCTTGTAGGCTTTTTTCCATGTCCCGTCGAGTAAGATGATCCCCCATGGCAGCTGCTTGTCGTCCTCATCCAATGACTCGGTCAGTGATGAAAGTGAGCAAGCGTGCTCGCCCGGATACAAGACGGCATAGCGTCGCTCCGATTGCGCGAGTGCATCGTTAAGCGCGGCATGTTGGCTGAAATCCTCGCCTACCCAACACTGGCAATTATCTAGCGCAAGCGCGAGCAAACAAGCGCTGTTCTTAGGGTGTGAGACCTCATCGGGATGCTGCAGAATAATCACGGGAATGGTATTGGTCAGCGGTGTGACGGCATCGCACACACAAATCGCTTTCGCTTTATGACAAGACGCGCAGTATCGAGACATGATGATCGCTGGTTGAGAACGGAATCAAGCAGCGTTTTACCGCTGCTTGATGAAAAACGCAAGTATCACGTAGCCACGGTCGTGACCTGGCTGTAGCCCGAGAGGAAGCGTTCAAAGCGGCTAATAGCCATTTCTAAGTCATCCACGCGAGGCAAGGTGACAATCCGAAAATGATCCGGTTTGGGCCAGTTAAAGCCGGTGCCTTGTACCATCAAGACTTTTTCTTGCAATAAAAAGTCGAGCATCATCTTTTCGTCATTGTGAATGTTGTAGCGCTTAGTATCGATCTTCGGGAACAGATAGAGCGCTCCTTTAGGCTTTTTGCAGCTCACACCAGGGATTTGATTAATCAGCTCGTACGCTTTATCGCGCTGTTCTAATAAACGGCCACCGGGAAGAATTAACTCGTTAATACTTTGATAACCGCCCAATGCCGTTTGGATGGCATGCTGCATCGGCACATTGGCGCAAAGGCGCATCGAAGCCAGCATTTCCAAGCCTTCAATGTAGCCCCGAGCGTGCTGTTTGGGGCCAGTGACCAGCATCCAGCCAGAGCGAAAGCCGCAAACTCGATAGGCTTTTGACAAGCCGTTAAAAGTTAAACACAACACATCAGGGGCCAAGGTGGCGATAGAATGATGCTGCGCGCCGTCATAAAGGATCTTGTCGTAGATTTCGTCGGCAAAAATAATCAGATTGTGCTGGCGGGCTATCTCAACCACCTGCAGCAAAAAGTCGCGACTGTATACCGCACCCGTTGGATTGTTTGGGTTAATGAGCACGATGCCGCGTGTTTTAGCCGAGATCTTCGCCTTGATATCATCAAGATCTGGATACCAGTCCGATTCTTCATCACACAAGTAGTGCACCGGCTTGCCACCCGACAGTGACACCGCCGCGGTCCACAGCGGATAGTCCGGTGACGGCACCAATAACTCATCGCCATTATTGAGCAAGGCTTGCATCGCCATCACGATAAGCTCTGAGGCACCGTTACCCAGATACACGTCTTCAACATCTAAGTCCATCAAACCGCGTTTTTGATAGTGCTGAACCACCGCCTTACGCGCGGAATAAAGGCCTTTTGAATCGCAGTAACCTTGTGAGGTGGGAAGGTTACGGATCACATCGACCAAAATCTCATCTGGCGCATCAAAGCCAAAAGGCGCAGGGTTGCCGATATTGAGTTTTAAAATGCGGTGGCCTTCTTCTTCAAGCCGTTTGGCTTCTTTCATCACTGGGCCACGGATGTCGTAACAGACGTCATCCAGCTTGGCGGACATCCCGATGTGTTGCATTGACTTTCCTGTTTAGTAAAAGGTGAATATTGTTATTAGGCTTTTTTGGTAACTTACACTATTCGTGGTCTGATTCGAAAGAGATAAACGAATAAAGTTTTACCGGTGGCTGTCGGGCAAAAAAATCGACCAAGTTCGACAGAAGACTGATCTAGCGCATGTTTATCCCCGCAGGGGACAGGTAGACTGACAAGCATTAATTACGTGCTACATGAAGCCGTACACGATTTGCGAATAGGACTGCCGCCCGATGCGGTTGGAGGATGTCGTGACTACCCTGATTCAAGCGGCCAATCAGTTACAGAGCCAGTTGGCAATATGCCAAGCCTCCGCTCTGTTACAAGCAGATTTTGACTGGCCGAGTAACCTTTCCCCGATTGCTTGGCTGGATGCCCAGCCTGTCTTCCCGAAAATGTATTGGCAGTCGCGCGATGGCCGCGAAGAGGCATTGGTGTTAGGGGCGTGCCACCGTTTTTCTCAGCTACATGAAGCGCAAGCTTCACTCACGCCACAGCAACGAATTTGGGGATGTGTGGCGTTTGATGATGGCGTTGGGGATGGTGATTTTTTCCTGCCGGTCGTCGAGTTGATCCGCCGCGATGCGCATTGGCAGCTCTCTGTTAATGTGCAGGCGGGTGTGGATAGCCAAGCGATATTAAGCCAAGTGATCTGGTTGGGGCGGCCATTGGCCCCCATGCAGAGTCAAGTCAAACACGAAAACCATACCCCGATGTATCAGGGGTGGTGTCAATCGGTGACCACGGCGTTGGAGAAGATGGCATCGACATCGCTTAAAAAAGTGGTGTTAGCGCGACAAACACGGTTGACGTTGGATGCTCCCATTAGCGCCGGCCAGTTACTCAGTCACAGCCAGCAGCATAATGCAGAAAGCTTCCACTTTTTATTTGCGACTAGCGAGCAAGATGCATTTCTTGGCTCGACGCCCGAACGCTTGTATCGGCGCCGCGATTGTCGTGTCAGTACCGAAGCGGTCGCGGGGACCGTCAAGCGTGGCGCGACCTTCAGCGATGATCACCAATTAGGTGAGTGGTTACTACACGACAATAAAAATATTCACGAAAACCAATTAGTGGTTGACGATATCTTGGCGGGAATACGCCGTCATGCACTCACGGTAACTGCCGATCCTGCTCCGCACTTAATGGTATTGCGTCATTTACAACATTTGCGCCGCCGCATCAGTGCGATTGTCGGCCCCGGTGTGGACGATACGGTATTGTTAAGCGCCCTTCAGCCTACCGCCGCTGTCGCGGGGTTGCCGCGTGATTTGGCGCGCGCATTTCTTTCTCAACATGGCATTGTTCGCGGACGCTACAGTGGAGCGGTGGGGTATATCTCACAGCGTGAAAGCCAGTTTTGCGTTGCTATTCGCAGTGCGCAGCTTTCAGGCCATACCATTGATCTCTATGCAGGGGCAGGCATTGTGCCAGGCTCAGATCCGGATACCGAATGGCAGGAGCTGGATAATAAACTCACGACCTTGCGCCAATGTTTACCGGATGCTCCAGTGCCCCTCTCAGCCGAAAGAATGACAGGAGTGTGCGGATGACGCTGGCGCTCACCCACACATGGGCTGAAGTGATTATTGACGAGCTTACGCGACTGGGCGTGCAGCATATATGTATTGCGCCGGGTTCTCGCTCTACACCGCTCACGCTCGCTGCTGTAAAGCAAAGCCAGCATCCGCGACGCGGTGTCACTTTGCACAGTCACTTTGACGAGCGCGGGTTAGGCTACTTAGCGCTAGGGCTGGCAAAAGCGCATGCGTGTCCGGTTGCGGTGGTTGTCACCTCTGGCACCGCGGTGGCGAATCTTCTCCCTGCGGTGGCGGAAAGCCGCTTAACCGGCGAACCTTTGGTGATCTTATCGGCCGACCGACCGTTTGAATTGGTTGACTGTGGTGCCAATCAAGCCATTGAGCAACCCCGCTTGTTTTCTTCCCATGTCACGCAAACGCTCTCGCTCCCAGCCCCTGAGACCGCGATGCCCTTGTCAGCACTCCTGAGCAAGATTGATCATCTGATGGCTCAGCAGGCCCAGCATGGTGGCAGTGTGCATATCAACTGCCCGTTTCGAGAACCTTTCTATGGCGAGCGTGACCGAACGAGTGAGCAATCATTGCGGGCAGGATTGGGACAATGGCTTACTGATGACAAGCCGTATGTGAGCATGATGCCAACCAGAACGCAGTGGCAGATGCCTGCCTCTTGGCAACATCTCGCGTCGCAAAGCAGCAAGGTGGTATTGATTGCTGGTGCGCTGCCGGCCAACGTAGGCGCTCAGGTGGCGCGGTTGGCAAACGTCCTCGATGCGGTGGTGCTGGCCGACCCACAATCCGGCGTCAAAAGCACGGCGCCGGGGCATGATTTGTGGCTCAACGCGCCTAGCACTCGCGCGCTATTGGATGAGGCGGAGTGGGTTATTCAACTCGGTGGCCGTTTGGTGTCCAAACGCTTAACGCAGTGGCTGGCCAACATAGAAGTGCCGTACTGGCTGATCACCGATCGGGAACAAGCGCTCGATCCTGCTCATCGGCCCAGTGAATACATACGGTTTATGCCCCAGCAATGGGAGGAAGGTCTAGACGCGTTATCGGATGCGCTCACTCAGCTGCAACGACCAGTAAGCGGCTGGGCGCAGGCGGTGACCACAGCGGCACAGATACAACGGCAACACGCGTACGCAAAGGTGGAAGACAGCCTATCCGAACATCGTCTTTTTCAGTCTCTGCCTAAGTGGCTGCCCTCAGAGTGTGATGTGTTTTTAGGCAATAGTTTGACGATTCGCTTAGCCGATATTTGGAGTGAGCTGAGTGATTATCGCGTATACGCCAATCGGGGGGCGTCGGGTATTGATGGCTTACTCGCAAGTGCCGCGGGCGTGCAGCGAGTGAATCAGCACCCGATGCTGGTGGTGTTGGGAGATACCAGCGCCTTGTATGATTTAAACAGCTTGGCGCTGTGGCGTCATGCACCTGCCCCAGCGGTTATTTTGATCCTTAATAACGACGGCGGTGGGATTTTCGATATGTTACCGGTTGAGCCATCCCTGCGAGATGCTTACTACCGCATGCCGCATGGCTTGGGCTTTGAACCGGCAGCAACCATGTTTGGCTTGCCTTACCACCAGCCCAAAGATTTAGTGAGTTTGAGCGAAACCTTGCGAGGGGCGTTACAGTCACCCGGCGCAGAGGTCATCGAAGTCAATACACCTGCAGGCGAGGCAGGAAGTGTACTGAACCGTTTATTGGCGGAGGTTGCGCATGGCTAGTCGACTCACCTATCGTCAAGGTGGAGATCCCAATGGGCCGCGGGTGGTATTCTTACATGGGTTACTGGGTTGCGGCGACGATTGGCAAGCCGTAACTACTGCACTCTCCCATTGTCACTGGTTATGCCTTGATTTACCCGGACACGGCGAGAGCTGGACACAGCAATGTCAGCATTTTGACGATGCGTGTGACGCCATTTTGACAACTTGTGAGCAGGTATGGGAGCGGCAGCCAGCGCTATTGGTCGGTTACTCCCTCGGTGCGCGTTTAGCGATGCATTGCGCTACTTATGCACCCACTCGCTGGTCTGGCGTGTTGTTAGAAGGCGGTCATCCGGGACTTGCTGATAACGAGGCCCGTCAGCAGCGACTCGCACATGATAAGCAATGGGCCACACGCTTTCGTCATCAGCCGTTAGACGCGGTGCTAGACGATTGGTATCGCCAGCCTGTCTTTCAATCTCTTGATGAATCTGCCCGTTGCGCGATGGTCCAACGGCGCTTATCGAATCACGGTTCGGCCGTAGCGGATACCTTATTGGCTACGTCGTTAGGCCGTCAAGCCGACTTACGCAGTGCGCTTAAACACTGTTTTCAACACGGGCTCGTCATTGACTACCTTTGTGGTGAGCACGATAAAAAATTCCATGCACTTGCCAAACACTTGCATCAAACCACTGGGATTGGTGTCACGGTGATCCCTGAAGCGGGTCACAACTGTCACCAATCAAATCCACAAGGCTTTGTACACGCATTACTCGCAAGTGCAGCTTTTCAGGGCGTTGCCCCAACCAACCTATAAAGGGGAGATCCTATGGCTATTACGCCGGGTATAACCGAACAAGAACTGTATGCACCCATTGAATGGGTAGAGGCTGATCAGACATTCAGCGACATTCTTTACCATAAATCGGCAGACGGTATTGCGCGTATTACGATTAATCGCCCCCAAGTTCGCAATGCCTTTCGCCCCCAAACTGTCAAAGAGATGATGCAAGCGCTTGCTGATGCCCGTTACGACAGTGATGTAGGAGTGATCATCTTGACCGGTTTAGGCGAAAAAGCCTTTTGTTCAGGAGGCGATCAATCCATCCGTGGTGACTACGGCGGCTATCAAGACGACGAAGGCACCCATCATCTTAATGTGCTGGACTTTCAGCGTCAGATCCGTACCTGTCCAAAGCCTGTGATTGCTGCCGTGGCCGGTTATGCTGTAGGTGGAGGTCACGTGCTACATATGATGTGCGATCTGACCATCGCGGCCGATAACGCCCAATTCGGCCAAACCGGGCCCAAAGTGGGCAGCTTTGATGGTGGCTGGGGCGCCTCGTACATGGCTCGCATTGTGGGTCAAAAGAAAGCGCGTGAAATTTGGTTCCTATGTCGGTTCTATAACGCGCAAGAAGCGTTGGATATGGGACTAGTAAACACTGTGGTGCCACTTGCCGACTTGGAGCGCGAAACCGTGCGCTGGTGTCGTGAAGTGCTGCAGCACAGCCCGATGGCACTGCGTTGCTTAAAAGCCGCGTTGAATGCTGACTGTGACGGACAAGCTGGGTTGCAGGAGTTGGCAGGGAACGCAACCATGATGTTCTATATGACTGAAGAAGGGCAAGAAGGGCGCAATGCGTTCAACGAGAAGCGCCGTCCGGCGTTCAATCGTTTCCCACGCAATCCATGAGGTGAGTATGAGGCAGGCACGGATCTACCACTATAGGTTACCGATCCAGTCGGGCGTATTTGTGCGCGACCAGCGACTGGCTGAGCGGGAAGGGTTAGTGGTTGAGCTGAGCGAAGGCGCACGTCGCGGCTGGGGCGAAGTGGCGCCTCTGCCGGGGTTTAGCCAAGAGAGCTTTGCACAAGCACGCCATGCGTTGATTGCCGCTACCGCGGCATGGTGTGATCACCGCCATGTGGCGATGACGCAATTACTGCCCTCAGTCGCATGGGGAGTGAGTGTGGCGCAAGCGGAGTTGGACCAAAAGCTACCGACGGAGGCGACGTTTGCGACTGTGCCTGTCTGTACGGGCGATCCTGATGCGCTCTTACAAGCCTTGAGTGGACCAAGTCAAACGCCATCACCGCAAGCCAAGGTAAAAGTAGGCGAATATGAGGTGGCGCGCGATCGGTTGATGGTCACGACCTTACTGGAGGCGATTCCGACATTAACCTTGCGACTGGATGCCAATCGGCGTTGGCGGCCAGAGCAGCTAAGCCAGTTTTGGCAAGGTTTGAGTGAGGCACATCAACAGCGGATTAGCTGGATTGAAGAGCCCTGTGCCGACCCCTTGCAATCACTGCGCTGTGCGCAACAGCTGGGCTTTCCTCTCGCTTGGGATGAGACATTGCGCGATCACGATGACAGTGAATTGATTGAAAGTGAATACGCTTCAGTGTGGGTACTCAAGCCCACCTTGATGGGCGATCTTGCGTCACTGACAAGCTGGATTGATAGCGCGAAAACGCTTGGCAAGCAGGCTGTGATCAGTGCTGCGCTAGAATCAAGCCTTGGACTCACGCAGCTATCACGCTTTGCCACCTGGTTAACGCCTGATGTGGTTCCTGGGCTTGATACCCTGAGTATCTTTGCTCATCAACTTGACCGTACGTGGCCGGGTGCGCCGCAGCCATTAGCGCCTCTACATGACCAGCCCCTTATCTGGGTGAATACATTGTGACAGCCTCGGCGTTCGGATTTAAGGTGTGGCCGTGGCGGCACTGGGCTGGCTGTGCGCCAGACTCGCTTGCCATCGAGAGTGACACCTCACTGACATGGCAGGCGCTGGTGGCGGATGTGGACCGTCAGCAAACGCAGTTTAATGCCGCGCCAGTGGTGGTGTTCGACAGTCGTCTTGCTCCCCAGCGCTTAGTGGTGGGCCTGCTTGCTGCATGGCAAGCGGGCAAGATCACCTTAGTGCTCAATCATGCTTTAAGTGACGACGTGAAAGCCGCCGTGTTGGCTGAACTTGGCGAATTTCAATGGCTGGACTGCGCTCAAAATGAGGCAAGGGGAGCCGACGCGATATCGATAGCGCCTTGGCAACCACAGCAACCGCTCACCATGACGCTTACATCGGGATCAACAGGAAAGCCCAAAGCCGTGGTACATGCCGCGCATCAACACCTTGCCAGTGCGGCAGGTTTAACCCAGATGCTGCCGTATCAAGGGCTGTCTGAGCACGAGGAGAGGCCGAGCAGTAGCACCGATAGTTGGTTGTTATCGTTGCCGCTTTTTCATGTGTCGGGGCTGGCTATTGTGTGGCGCTGGTTATTCAAAGGTGCCACCCTCACCATTTTCCCTTGTCAGGGAGAAGCTTTACCCGAATCACTGACTCGGGTGACACACGCCTCATTGGTGCCCACACAACTCTATCGCGCCTTACCTTGGTTGGCCGCGCGGCAAGCGCCTTCTCGACTTAAGCATGTATTACTGGGCGGTGCAGTGATTCCCGCACGATTGACACAACTAGCTGAGCAACAGGGCATTGCTTGTTGGTGTGGCTATGGCATGACAGAAACCGCATCGACCGTCACGTTAAAGCGCGCCGATGGCCATGACGATGTCGGTGAGCCTTTGCCGTATCGTACCGTTGCGCTGGCGAGCGATGGTGAAGTGATTCATCGTGGCGACACGCTCGCGTTAGGATATTGGCAAGCGGGACGGTTAAAGGCGCTTTCGGCAGAGCAAGGCTTAGGCTCCCGGGATCTGGCGAGATGGGAGACGCGCCGCCAGCGGCCTGTGTTGCGTATTATCGGGCGTAAGGATAATCAGTTTATCTGCGGTGGAGAAAATGTTCAGCCTGAGCGTATTGAAAGCCACTTACTCCAACGAGACGAGATCAACCAAGTCGTGGTTGTCCCGGTTATTGACCATGAATTTGGCGCGCGTCCAGTGGCGATAGTGCAAAGCACAGCGCAACTGGATCAGGCGCAATTAACGGCGCATTGTCATTCGCTAGCGCCTTATCAACGTCCCATTGCTTTTTTGCCGTGGCCGATATTAGAGCAGGGTGCCAGTATCAAGCCGTCACGTTTGCAGCTTGCCCAATGGGCAAGCCAGCAAATCGAACACTAAGGCCGGTCGGCACGTAAGCGAATCACCTCGTCGCGCATATACGCGGAGGTGGCTTTTTCCGGCTCCACGGCGGGGCCGGCCACCACAGTTACCTTTGACCAAAAGCGTTTTGGCAGTTTTAACATGGCCTTGCCGCCATGTCGGCTAAAATAACTGCCCCATAAGCCTTGCAGTGCCATGGGTACGACAGGGACCGGTGAACGCTGCAGAATCATATCCATGCCACGGCGGAACTGGTCTATTTCACCATCAAAGGTCAGGTGACCTTCTGGGAAAATCAACACCACTTCGCCATTATCTAACGCGCGTTGGATCTCATTCATCGCGGCGCGAATGGTGCGTCCTCGGTGACTGATGGGGATCACTTTTGAGGTGCGGAAAAACCAATGCAGCACGGGTAATTTGTACAAGTCTTCAAACATCACAAAGCGAATCGGACGATGACAAGCACCCGCCAGCAAAAGCGCGTCCATGTAGCTGACATGATTACAAATCAGTAAGGCTCCCCCTTGTTCGGGAATATGGTGTAAATCTTTATGCTTCACCCGATACAAGGTGTGCGTGATCATCCACGTAAAAAAGCGCAGTGCAAAAATCGGCACCAACTGACTGACATAGATAGCCACCAATAAATTGAGCACTGTCAGTAACAGGAAAAACTCGGCAATGGAGATTTTGATCACCACCAAGAGGGTGATGCCAAGAATGGCACTTGCCACCATAAACAACGCATTGAAGATATTGTTGGCGGCAATAACGCGTGCACGCGCGGCTTTATCGGCGCGCTGTTGCATCAAGCTATACAAGGGAACAATAAAGATCCCACCGAACACGCCAATCATCAATAAATCGATAAACACCCACGTCAGTGCCGGATCGGTCACAAAGGCGATTAAATCGCTGTGCACAGTTGTGCTGGCGGGCGTGGCAAAAAATAAATGCAACCCAAAGCCGGTAAGCCCAAGGCTTCCCAAGGGCACGATACCGGGCTCGATACGGTGGCCGGACAGCTTGTCACACAGCAGCGCGCCCACCGCGATACCGATTGAAAATAGGGTCAGTAAGAAGGAAACGCCGGTTTCATTCCCGCCCAGCAAGGCGGTGTATTTAGGAAACTGGGTCAGGTAGCTTGCACCAAGAAACCAAAACCAGCTGATACCTAAAATGGCCTGTAAGGTCACTTTGTCTTGGCGTGCAAAACGCAAGGTTTGTTTCATCAGTGCGATGGGTTTATAGCGCAGATTGAGGGTTGGATTACCGGCAGGCGCGGGGGGGATCGCATGTGCCGATAGCACGCCCAGCAGTGCAAAGGCTAATACCGCGGCGCCGGCAACCAGATTGGCATGTGGGTGATGAGCGATAAATCCGGCGAGTAAGGTCCCGAGTAGAATAGATAAAAACGTGCCGGTTTCGACGAGCGCATTGCCCGAGACCAGTTCTTTATCGCTCAAGGTTTGTGGTAGCAGAGCGTATTTTACCGGGCCAAAAAAGGCGGACTGGGTGCCCATCATAAACAATAACCCTAGCAGCACTGTCCATGATTCGTAATACAAGGCAATCGCGGCGCTCGACATAATTACGACTTCCAGCCATTTCACGCGCTGCATGATAAGGGCTTTGTCGTATTTGTCGGCAAGTTCACCGGCAAAGGCAGAAAACAGGAAAAAAGGCAGAATAAATAGCCCCGCCGCGGCATTAATAAACAGAGTTGCATCCATTGGCAATTGCTCGGCGGAAGCAAATGCGACCATGATCACCAACACGTTTTTATAAACGTTATCGTTAAAGGCCCCTAACGCCTGTGTGATGAAATAGGGCAGAAAGCGTCGCTCGCGTAGAAGCTGAAACTGTTGGCTCATGAGTACATCGGTCCGTTTAGCGGTGCAATAAGCGACTTATACTAGCAAGGCGAGGCGAGTGCGCAACCTTTAAACGGGTTGCGCATCATTAGGTTATGCGATTGGCAATCAGTGTGCACACCCGATATTGGCTGTGTCAGCGACAAATAACGGTTATTGATTACTGCCAGTCGATAGTGGCGTTAGGCAAATTTTTGGCTGTTTTTTATCGAGACTTGATCATTCAACGTCCAAAAGTCATATAGCACGCCGAGTAAGAAGAAACCGCCCGTAAACAGGTAAATGACCCCAGTGATCCATTTCCCCATGTACATACGGTGGACCCCAAAGATACCTAAAAATGTCAGCAGCAGCCAAGCGACGGTGAAATTGGTTTGTCCGCTACGAAAACGTAGATCCGCTTCCTTATCCATTAGCGGGATCAAGAAGAGATCGATAATCCAGCCAATCCCGAGCAGGCCGAGGGTAAAAAACCAAATCGTCCCAGTGACAGGTTTACCATAGTAAAAACGGTGTGCGCCAAGAAAGCCAAAGATCCAAAGCAGATAACCGATAAACTTGCTGTGGGTATCATTCATGGTCCAGTCCTATCAATGTAAATAAATGCGTTGTGAGCTTGGAGTCGTGACAGCGTAAATGGTTCCTTGAGTGCGCCAAACTTCGCGATGGTTCCCGAATCCGGTGGTGACGTTTGGTAACAATTAATGTCAGTCATAGGATTGACTTCACTTCCAGACACTCTAGCATGACATCAGTCATAAACCACAGATGAAGCAATCATGAAAAAATTACTCTCTGTCGCAGCGTTGATGTTTGTCTTCGTTGTTTCAGCGCCTTACGCAGAAGCCAAGCGCTTTGGTGGCGGTAAGTCATTTGGCAAAAGCTTTAAAACTGCCCCCGCCCCTAAGCAAAAAACAACCGATACCAACACCATCAAACAAAGCCCGACCAAAAGCAGCAGTAAAAAAGGCTTGATGGGTGGTTTACTCGGCGGCTTACTCGCCGGAGGTTTGTTGGCGGCCTTTTTTGGTGGTGCCTTTGAGGGTATCCAATTTATGGATATCTTAATCCTTGGTTTAATTGCCTACCTGATTATGAAGTTCTTGCGGGGCATGACACAGGCCAAAGCCAGTGCTCAGGCGCAAGGGCCCGCTTACGCGGGACAAAACAAAGGCTATTATCACGAACAGCCCTCAGCGTTTCGTAACAATGCCACAGATACCAACGCGACGTCGGGTGGTTTCGGGGAAACACAAACCGATGTCCCCTTTAACTTCCCGCCACAATTCGACATGCAAAGCTTTTTGAGTGGTGCGCGCGAACATTACCGTATTTTGCAAGGCGCTTGGAACCATAACGAGCTGGAGAAAATCCAAGAGTACGTGACGCCAGCGCTGTATAACGACTTAGCCGCCGAACGTGCGCGATTAGGCGGGGAGCAACACACCGAAGTGATGTATGTGGATGCTGAGATTGTGCGTGCCGATTACGACAGTCGCACTGCCCAACTGAGTTTGAAATTCACCGGTCGTTACTGTGATCGTGTCGAGGGTGTAGAAGAAGATATCTCGGATATTTGGCATTTGGAGCGTGATTTGACCCAGTCCAATGCACCTTGGTTGATCGTAGGTATTCAAAGCTAAAGCGAGAACTCGCGTTTCGCTACAATAACGCTAGCTCATCACTGGGCTGGCGTTTTTTATGTTGCCGCCTCGAGGTAAATTAAATTATCTAACGCTTGCTGGGTACTCTCACCGCACACGTCTTTGTCAGCGCTAAAGGCACTACACACCGCAGGTCGCTCAGGACGACCAAACAGTTTACATAAATTATGCTCGTCGAGTTGGACACATCGTGTTCCTGCGGGTTTACCGTCAGGCATACCGGGTATTGGAGAGGAAATACTCGGGGCAATACAACACGCGCCGCAGCCTAAACGGCACGAGAATGTCGGCGTAGTGGGCATAAAACCTCGGTATCAGAGCAAAACGGGCAGGCACTCTACCATTGACGTTGGTTGTCGCCAAGTCGGGAAGGGAAGGTCGCTTGCACTTTACCGCTATGATGGTTATAACAGCGGCGCAATGTCGTTACCGCCACAAAGCGGAAAAATATAAGAGAGTACACATCATGAGCACGCCTTTTTGGCAACAAAAAACCTTGGCGCAAATGAGCGACGAGGAGTGGGAAGCTTTATGTGACGGTTGTGGCCGTTGCTGTTTACATAAGCTGATCGACGAAGAGACCGACGAGCTCTACTACACCAACGTGGCGTGTAGTCTGCTCGATGATAAAACGTGCTCATGCAAAGACTATCCCAATCGCTTTTCTTATGAAGAGTCATGCCTCAAGCTTACCCGCGATAAAATAGATGAATTCTATTGGTTGCCAGAGACTTGCGCATACCGCTTGTTGGCCGAGAATAAACCTCTGCCTGAGTGGCATCCTCTGATCACTGGCTCAAAAGCGGCAATGCACCAAGCTGGGATCTCGGTCAAAGACAGCGTGGTATACGAAATCGATGTGATTGATTGGGAAGATCATATTTTGAATCATCCTGCCGGGCGTTAGTGGCGGCAGACATATTATGACGTTGTTTAGCTAGGCACCGACACTTGCGGTGCCTTTTTTGTTAAGACGGCACTGTATCGACATGCAAGCCACGGCGTAAGGCGATGGTTCTTCGCGGATAACCCATTGTTTATTTTCTGTTGTTGGGCATAATGATCGCCAACTCGACAGGAGGTGGAATGCAAGAGTATGCACGTCGTTCTAAAGCTGGCTGGGCCCTCGCGGTAGCGATATGGGTTCTGGCAGTGTGCGCCTTGCAAAACCAACTGAGTTGGCAATCAGGTGTGCAAGCCGCTTGCCAAGCATTGAGTATGCAAGACCAAAGTGATGATGCGAGTGCGGTCGGGAAAAAATGTGCCCTGTCTGAGCAGCTGGTTCAGCCTACCGCGTTGACGCTCGATTGGCTTCCCGCGCCACTTTGGTGGCTGATTGTATTACTTGCGGTCATGGCGACGGTGAGCGTATCGATTACCTTACCCACTCACGACCCACCCACCTATCGGCGACGGCACCTTTGTTTTTGTGTGTTCCGAGAATAAAGCGCCTGCTTTTCAAATGGCGTATTTATTCTTAACAAGGAACAGACTTATGAATCGAATCAATGACTATTGGCACACTGTTAAACAAGGTCGCGCTTGGCAAGCTTGGGTCTTGCTGCCGCTATTGTCTTTGTGCTTACTGCTACTCACTCCAACGGCACGAGCCAATGCTCCGGATACCGGCTGGCTCAGAAATTCTGATCATCCGCCGGTGACGGCACGTTTAGCGTTAACTGGGCAAGGGAGTCCAGACACGCTGCGCCTCGATGGGTTACTTTCTATCCGCTTGCAAGGTGATTGGAAAACATACTGGCGCTCGCCCGGCGAAGGGGGCGTGGCTCCCGAATTGATTATCAATGACAGCCAAAACCTGAACCAGATTACTTGGCACTGGCCGGCGCCGAAGCGCTATGAGCAGCTCGGGTTGACCATGCTCGGCTATAAAGGGCAGGTTGCTTTCCCTCTGACATTGGATGTTGAACACTGGCAACAGCCGGTTTCACTGGATGCGACGCTGCGCTTGTCATCGTGTACCAGTGTGTGTGTGATCACTGACTATCCTATTTCGCTCGACTTTACGCCTAGTGCACTAGAGGCCGATGGCGAGCGGATGTATCAGTTTAACCAAGCGATGAGTCAGGTGCCCAAACCACTCCCAAATGTGACGCTTGATTCTGCGGTTTGGGATGCCAGTAAACAGCAGCTCGCCGTCACCGTGACGGGCAACCAAGCTTGGCAGCAACCTGACCTCCTAGTGGATGGTGAGGCGGTGATTGATGACACCTTTGGGTTGCCGAGTATCCACCGTGATGGCAATACGCTGACCGCGACCTTTGATGTAACCAATTGGATTGAAACCCCCAATCTTACCAACAAGCCGATTCAGGTTACCGTCATGGATAAACAGCTACTCGCCGAGCATAGCATCACGGTACGAGCAGGCCATGTGGTTGCACACGCGGGACTTTCTATTTGGGTGATTGGCGGGATTGCGCTCTTGGGCGGTTTGATCTTGAATGTGATGCCTTGTGTACTCCCCGTTCTGGGACTCAAACTCAACAGTATTGTTGCGAACCCTAACGCCACTCGTGGTGTCATTCGTGGCCAGTTTTTGGCCTCAGCAGCTGGGATACTCGTTTCCTTCTGGGCGATTGCTGGATTACTGATGGCGCTCAAACTGACAGGGCAAGCCGTCGGTTGGGGCATCCAGTTCCAAAGTCCGATCTTTATCGGGGTCATGACGCTGGTGATTTGGCTCTTTGCCCTGAGCTTATTCGACGTGCTGCGTATTGATTTGCCCTCAAGTTGGCAGACGTGGCTAGCAACACGCGGGGGTCACACCCACAGTGGTCATTTTGTGCAAGGTGTGTTTGCGACCTTACTGGCCACACCGTGTTCGGCCCCTTTCCTTGGCACGGCTGTGGCGTACGCACTGGGTGGCTCTTTGACGGCACTATGGCTGATTTTTACCGCGCTGGCGATTGGTATGGCGCTGCCGTGGCTGTTGGTCGCCGCTTTCCCAGGGCTGACTCGCGCATTGCCAAAACCCGGCCCGTGGATGAACCATGTCAAACGGGTCTTTGCGCTGTTGCTGGCTGGCACCACAGTGTGGCTATTCTGGTTATGGATGCCTTATCTTGGCGTCTTAGGTGCAATAGCAGTGGGAACACTGTTGCTA
The DNA here is from genome assembly GCF_001995345.1 of Salinivibrio sp. IB872. Taxonomy (NCBI): domain Bacteria; kingdom Pseudomonadati; phylum Pseudomonadota; class Gammaproteobacteria; order Vibrionales; family Vibrionaceae; genus Salinivibrio; species Salinivibrio sp. IB872. Next base: position 42,152 of record NZ_MUFO01000009.1, read on the forward strand.
GTTGCTACTGTGTGGCTGACATATCGGACCCTTGGCAAGCTGGCAGCAATTAAAGGCTCGGCTGGGTTGCTGGTTATTATTGTGCTTGGGCTGATAGGAGCGTCCTTGACCGCGCAGCAGTGGGCAACGCCCCTCAATCCTGAACCAGATTGGGTAAGCCTTGATGAAGCGGCAATCACGCGCGCCGTCGAACAGGGACAAGTGGTGTTTGTCGATGTGACCGCCGATTGGTGTATTACCTGCCACGCCAACAAAGTAGGGGTGATGTTACAGTCGCCCGTCTATGATGCGATTACCGCGCCGAATGTAGTGACGATGCAAGGTGATTGGACCCGTCCGAGTGATACAGTGACGCAGTATTTGCAAAAGCACCAGCGCTATGGCGTGCCGTTCAATATTGTTTATGGTCCGGGTGCACCTGATGGGATCGCGTTGCCGGTGATTTTGACCGATAACGCGGTGATGGCCGCGATTGAGCGGGCGAAAACACCATGACGGCCACTCAAACGAAACTGTCATGGCGTCAACGGGTCAAACGTGGTGCGCGTGATCTGTGCTGGCTGATCGTATTTGTACTGATATCGAGCACTGCCGTCGATTGGTGGCGAAGCCGTGATATCGATACCAGTCAGGTGCCGGTGACATCGATGCGTTTACTAGATGGTCGCCAACAAGATTTGGTTGCCATGTCGCAACAAGAGCCGGTGCTGGTCTATGTGTGGGCAAGTTGGTGTGGGGTATGCCGTTTTGTGACCCCCTCGGTAGATTGGCTAAGTGGTCATGCGCAAGTGGTCTCGATCGCGTTACGCTCGGGCTCGGATAAACATGTGGCCGGATACCTTGCTCATCATGGTTATGATTTTCCTGTGGTGAACGATCAAAGCGGGGCGCTTTCTAATGCCTTTTCAGTGAAAGTAACGCCCACCGTGATGGTGATCGAACAAGGAAAAATTACTTCAATTACAACCGGATTCACCACGCCCCTTGGCCTATGGTTGAGACTGTTGTAATGCATTTATATCAATAAAAAGGAAACCCAATGTCCTTCACTCGTTATATCGCGCCATGTGTTGCGCTCATGATGCTAGCCATGCCTGCTAGCGCCAAGAATTTAAGCGATACACAGCAAGCGCAACTGGATGAAATTGTTAGCTTGTTGGAAGATAACCCCAAGCTAATTGCCAACCTTAATCAGAGTTTGCAGACGTTTGTTGAGCAGCAGCAGACGTTTAAGCAGAACCTTGCCAAACGTCGCGACTGGTTTGAGTCTAAGACCCATAGTTGGATTGGTGCCGAAAACCCAGCCGTCACTGTGGTGAACTTTATGGACTACAACTGCCCGTACTGTAAAAAGTTGGAAGATGAACTGCAAAAGCTGGTGGCTGCGCATGATGATGTCAAAGTCATCAATATTGCCGTGCCACTTAAACAACAAACCATTGATGAGCTGGGCACCAACTCTGCGGTATATGCCATGAATGTATGGCTAGAACAGCCAGAGGCTTTTGCACAAGTTCATGAGTTGCTGATGAAAAAGCGTGGTATGCATGATGCGCGCTCGCTAGAGAAAATCGCCAAGAAAACCAAGACCGAGCAATGGCTAAAAACGCCAGAAGAAACAGGAAAAGCGGTGGCGGATAACTACCGAGCCTTTGTTGAGCTGGGGCTGCGTGGCACGCCAGCGATGATCATTGGCGATCAAGTCGCGCCGGGCTATTTACCTTATCCGCAGCTAGAGGCCATGGTTGAGGCAGCGAAGGCAGAGGGCTAGGTCTGTACCACTAATGCTAACAGTATGAAAGCCAGTCATATTTTGACTGGTTTTTTTTGTTAGCTGCGCTTTGCGGCAAAAGCTGGCAAAATAGCGCGCCTTACTGGTAAAGGTCATGGCATGAGTCAAACATATCCATCTGCCCCTCGCGTGGTTTTAGGCCCAATGGAAGGGGTACTCGATCCCTTAATGAGAAACCTGCTCACGGAGATTAATCATTACAGTCTCTGTGTGACGGAATTTGTGCGTGTGGTCGATCAGCGTTTACCCGAGAAGGTCTTTTATCGCTTGTGCCCTGAATTGCATCAAGGAGGCGTCACCGCCGCCGGCACGCCGGTGCGTGTGCAGCTGTTGGGGCAAGATCCGGTGGCGATGGCGCGCAATGCCATCCGAGCCATTGAGCTTGGCTCCCACGGGATAGATATTAATTTTGGCTGTCCGTCAAAAACGGTGAATGGCAACCGAGGTGGTGCGGCCTTGCTCAAGACCCCAGAGCATATGTTTGATGTGGTGAAAGCGGTGCGCGATGCGGTGGACTCAGCCCATGTGGTGAGTGCCAAAATCCGTCTTGGCTACAACGATTTGGATGACTACCCGGAGATTGCTGATGCGGTATACCAAGCCGGTGCCTCTGAGCTTGTTGTCCACGGGCGAACTAAGCGTGATGGCTACAAAGCGGGTACCATTCGTTGGGATTTGATCGCAGAGATAAATCAACAACTGCCTATTCCTGTCACCGCGAATGGCGATATTTGGCACCGAGAGGATGCGCTACGCTGCCAAGCCATCACGGGGTGCGACACCTTAATGGTTTGTCGTGGTGCCCTGAACATGCCCAACCTTGGCGCTCACATTCGAGACAATGTTGCACCAATGGCGTGGACAGACGTGCTTACGTTATTGGTACGCTATACCGAACTCGAGCTACAAGGTGATAAGGGCCAGTATTTCCCGAACCGAATAAAACAGTGGTTCAAATATTTACGTCAGTACTATCCGCAAGCAGACGCTTGTTTTAAAGCGATTCGCGTGCTCAATCGCGCCGATGAGATAGTGCGTGAGCTGGATAACGCTCGCCTCGCTGACGCGACTCAACAGATACGGGAGACAGAATGTCAACACTAATCACGCTTTCTTCTGAATGGGAAGGCATGCCAGCCAGCTTTGTAGAAGGCGCCCTGCTGGCCGCCAATATCTGTCCCGCACCGCTATCACCGGACACATGGTTATCGGTATTGATGACGGCAGGCCTTGATGAAGACGATGTCCATTTACCTGACGCCGATAAAAAGACGATCCTCGCGCATCTTGACGCGCAGTATCACGCTCTCATGCGCAACGACTATGAGTTGCCAGACGCGTTGATGCTGTCGTTACGTAGCGAACCGGCTCAAGCGTTTGCCGAAGGTTTTCTTGCGGTATGGCCTTATGTTGAGCCGCATTGGCAAGAAGCGACCGTCGGCGATGGAAGTCGCCGCATGTTATCCGCACTGGTGACCTCGATGCTGTTGCTGCATGACGAGGCGGGGACGCTGGCGCAAATGAAAGAAGTTGGCTTAGATATTGAGCCCGGTCGCTACATCGACCAATTGGACTTAATGATCCAAGAAGTCGCCAAAGCAGCAGATGAAGTGCAGCAAGGCAGCCATGGCGCCCATCAAATTAACCCGTTTAAGTCGATAGGGCGTAACGACCCTTGTCCGTGTGGCAGTGGCACCAAGTTTAAAAAGTGTTGTGGGCGATAAGCGATTGCAGGAGAGAACGATGACGCAAGTAAACACGCAAGCGGCGATTCGTGTGGTCGCCGGTGTGATTGGGCAAGCAAACCAAGTGCTTGTTGCTCAGCGCCACCCAGACAAGGCCTACATTAGCTGGTGGGAATTTCCGGGGGGTAAAGTAGAAGCGGATGAAAGCGATCAACAAGCTCTCGCGCGTGAGCTAAAAGAAGAGCTGGGAGTGACGGTAGCCGTCGGCGCGCCGATTGTCGAAACAGAATATGACTACGGAGATAAGCGCATTTTGTTGTGTAGCTATTGGTGCACCCTCGCCAAGGGAGAGCCTGAAGCCCTGAGTCATCAGGCCATTCACTGGAGCGAACCAAACCGACTCGATCCCGCGGTATTTAGTGCAGCGGATAGACCTTTGCTAGCTAAGCTACAAGCCGATACGCAAATCGTCTGCGAAGCCTAAGTGGCTGCAGATGCGCCGCCCTCGATTTGGAGGCGGCGCGTCAAGGTTACTAAGAAAAGATACGGCGCGGTGGTCGGCCAATAAATTGGGCGACGACGACCAACCCCCACACCACCAGCATGGCCGAGAAAATACCTACCAACCATTGTGGCATCGAAAAGCCAAGCCATTGCCATACCACCTTGCTGCAATCACCATAAGCTTCAAATACCTGTGGAAGCCATTGATTGAGTGGGGCCCAAGTCGGGAAGTTCACCGCGACATCACACGTCGGGCCGAACAGTTGATTCGGATCCGGAAATTGGTAACTGACATGCTCAAGTGCCAGTTTTAGCCCCCAGGCAGCGGTCACCCCATAGCCGAGTAACCCCAAGGTGCGTAATGCAGCATTTTGCGGCGCAATCACGCCAACCAGTGCGGCTGCTCCCACGCCAAACAGTGCAACCCGTTCATAAATACACATCACACAAGGCGCGAGTGACTGGTGGTATTGGAAATACAGCGCTGTAGCCTCAAGACCGACAACACTCACGAGCAACAGCAGCCAAGAAAAACGACTGCGAGAAAACTGGTTTAAGGCGCGCCACATAACTCAAATTACTCCTGATACAAAAGAAGGCCCTAAACAGGGCCTTGCTATTCAATCGTTTGTTGAGCCTAAGGTCAATGGTAGAAGTGCGTTAGTGCGCACTCGGTAAGGCTTGTTGGGTCATATGAATGGTTTCAGAAATCCATCCTTGATGTAGCATCCATTCAGTGGCCGGCACCAAGAAAAACTCGATCCCCACCACGCCGAGTAGGCCCATTACGATGGTGTAAGGCAATGCCATATAGACCATGCGTCCGTAGGAGAGGCGAAGTAACGGTGCCAATGTGGAGGTGAGCAAAAACAAGAAGGCGGCTTGACCATTCGGAGTGGCGACCGAAGGCAGGTTTGTCCCAGTATTAATGGCGACGGCCAGCATGTCGAATTGTTCACGGTCGATAACGCCGTTGATAAGCGCGGATTTCACTTCATTAATGTACACAGTGCCGACGAAGACATTATCAGACACCATGGACAGCAACCCGTTCGCGATATAGAACATGGTGAGCTGCATATGGCCCTCCAGCGACAGGACGAGATCGATCACAGGCGCAAATAAGTGTTGGTCGATAATCACGGCGACTACCGAGAAGAACACCGCCAACAGCGCGGTAAAGGGCAGCGCCTCTTCAAATGCTTTGCCGATGTGGTGTTCATCGATTACCCCGGTAAATGCGGTTGCCAAGATGATAATACTGAGACCAATCAAGCCGACTGCGGCTAAGTGAAGGGCAAGGGCGGCAATCAACCAAACGGCGATCAACGCTTGAACCACCAGTTTAGCCACATCTTGTGGCGTGCGTTTGGCGCGTTGTGCTTTATCGTATTCCACCAGAATTTTAAGAACGTTATCTGGAAGCTGTGCGCCGTATCCGAATAGACGTAACTTTTCCACCAACACACAGGTGAGGAGGCCTGCGACAAAGACCGGCAGAGTCACTGGTGCCATCCGCAGAATAAACTCACCAAAATGCCAGCCAGCTTGATCGGCAATAATCAGGTTCTGAGGTTCACCTACCATGGTCATCACGCCACCGAGCGCGGTACCCACGCCCGCATGCATCAGTAGGCTGCGCAAGAAGGCGCGATAGTTTTCCAAATCGTTGCGACTGAGATCATCACTCAGGCTTTCATCTGAGGTGTGGTCATGCGCGGCGCCAAACTCTTTCCCTGAGGCAACGCGGTGATAAATCGAGTAAAAGCCCACGGCGACACTAATCACCACGGCAATCACGGTTAGTGCATCTAGGAAGGCGGATAGCGTCGCCGCCGCGACACAAAACGCGAGAGAGAGTGCAATTTTGGAACGGATCCCCAATAAGATTTTTGTGAAAATATACAGCAACAGCTGCTTCATAAAGTAAATCCCTGCCACCATAAAGACCAGTAGCAGCAAGACTTCAACGTTGGCAACCAATTCATGCTTTACTTGCGCGGGGCTTGTCATACCGATAGCGACGGCCTCAATCGCAAGCAGACCGCCCGGTTGCAGAGGATAGCATTTTAGCGCCATGGCTAAGGTGAAAATGAATTCGACCACCAGTAGCCAGCCGGCAATGAAGGGGTCAATCGAGAATACAATCGGGTTGATAATTAAAAAGGCGACAATGGCCAGTTTGTACCAATCTGGCGCTTTACCGAGAAAGTTCTTCAAAAACGCGGTTCTGAGTGTCATGGTCTTAGCCATAGTGAAAGTCTCATGGTTATGTATGCATCGTACAGGCGGCGCATGGCGAGAAAACACACGTACACAGAAACCATAGCAGCCCGTTTGAGAGAGCGATGGATCCAGTACGAGGAGCGGGTCACTGTACAAATTCGGTGTTCGGCAATGGCGAGCAGCGTAGGCGGTTGGTCGCAACTGCATGACGGATGTGCGCTATTTTGCCTTAGACATACTTTGTTACATCTTGTATGACATAATTTTGCGAATCATGCCCAGATTTTCATTGATCTGGTACAAAAATATGCAGGATGTCACTTCATTGGCCCTGAAAACACGTAGCGGTTTCTGCCTGAAAAGACTAGTGGTATGATGAGTTATTAATCAGAGCAAGAAGCAAATTGGAATTAAGATTCAATGGTTATAAAGGCGGATAGCCCAGCAACGTTTGCTGAAAAATATATAATTGAAAGTATTTGGAATAATCACTTCCCGAAAGGGTCGATTCTACCGGCTGAGCGTGAATTATCAGAGCTTATCGGTGTGACCCGAACCACATTACGTGAAGTCTTGCAGCGCTTAGCGCGCGATGGTTGGTTAACTATCCAACATGGCAAACCGACCCGTGTAAACGATTATATGCGCACCTCTGGGCTGAGCATTCTCGATACGTTAGTGACGCTGGAAGGCCAAGACGTCCACGGAGTGCTGGAAGACCTGCTGGCTGCACGCACCGATATTAGCGGTGTTTACATGCGCTATGCGGCAAAAAATCGCCCGCAAGAGTGTATTAATCTTATCGATCATGTGATTAAACGCTGTGAGCAAGTGCTTGAAAGTGAGAGCTTTGAGCAGTTTATTGCCTTGATTGATGAGCAAGCCGAGGTGCTTAAAGACGTCAAGAAGATTCAAGATAAATACGGCAAACAAGATCCCGCACTGTGTGAGCGGATTTCAATGGGACGTGCCTTTAACCACTTCGACTACATGCTGTTCCAAGGCATGGCACATTATTCTGGCAATAAAGTGTATGTATTGACCATTAATGGTATGCGTCAGATTTATTCGCGAGTGGGTGGCTACTACTTTATGGATCGCCGTGCGTGTGAGATTGCATTACGCTTCTACAGCGACTTGCGCGGTTTGATTGAAAACAATCAACATAATGCCATCAGCGATCGAGTGAAGCAGTACGGTCGTGAAAGTGGTGCATTGTGGTTTGGCAATCGTGAAACGATTGCGGCCAATATGGCCGAAGAAGAGGCCTAACCGACGCATAGCTTCAACCGAGGTGTAATACTGTTTTGCGCCTCATCGGTTTAAACAGTGAAAAGCCAGAGGCCTTGTGCCTCTGGCTTTTTTATCTATCTTAGGATGGGACAGGTGGCAAGACTAGCTCCCGACTAACATGTCTGGGTCAAACTGCGGCCGTTTCGGACAGCTACTCAGTATTTTCCCTCGCCCTTCACTGGTTTCCTCTTCGAGGATCACTTCAAATCCCCAGAGTCGATGGACATGTTTCAGCACTTCCTCATAGGAATTGGCTAATGGGATGCGGTTATGAGGCACATAGCGCAGGGTGAGTGACCGATTACCGCGTAAGTCTACATCATAGACTTGGATGTTGGGTTCACGATTACTGAGGTTATATTGAGCAGAGAGTTTTTCTCTCAGCTGGCGGTAACCTTGTTCATTGTGAATACTGGTGACTTCGATGTAACTTTGCTTATCGTCATCATTGACGGCGAAAAGCTTCATATCGCGCATGACCTTGGGCGATAAAAACTGGCTGATAAAGCTCTCGTCTTTAAAGTTCGCCATCGCAAAATGCACCGTATCGAGCCAATCATTGCCTGCAATCTCTGGGAACCAGTACTTATCTTCTTCGGTTGGGTTTTCACACATTCGGCGAATGTCTTGGAACATGGCAAACCCGAGGGCATAGGGATTGATCCCTGAGTAATACTGGCTGTTGTAAGGCGGCTGTGCGACCACGTTGGTATGGCTGTGTAAAAACTCCATGATAAAGCTATCCGTCACCAAGCCCTCATCGTAGAGATGATTCAAAATGGTGTAGTGCCAGAAGGTTGCCCAGCCTTCATTCATCACCTGAGTTTGCTTTTGTGGATAAAAATACTGGCTAATCTTGCGCACGATACGCACGATTTCACGCTGCCACGGCTCTAGCAATGGCGAGTGTTTCTCAAAGAAATACAACAGGTTTTCCTGCGGCTCGGCGGGGAAGCGTCGTGTCTCTTGCTCCTGTTCTTTCTTGCCGCCCGGAATGGTACGCCACAGTTCATTCACTTGGGTTTGTAAGTAGTCTTCGCGGGCTTTTTGTCGCGCTTTTTCTTCAGCGAGAGAGATTTTCTGCGGACGTTTGTATCTGTCTACCCCGTAATTCATCAGCGCATGGCAAGAGTCGAGCAAGTTTTCGACTTCGGCGAGGCCATACTTCTCTTCGCATTCACTGATGTAATTTTTCGCAAACAGCAGGTAGTCGATGATCGAACCGGCGTCGGTCCAAGTTTGGAATAGATAGTTGCCCTTAAAAAAAGAGTTGTGGCCATAACAAGCATGTGCCATCACCAAGGCTTGCATGGTGATGGTGTTTTCTTCCATTAAATAGGCAATACAGGGGTCTGAGTTGATCACTATCTCATAGGCAAGCCCCATATAACCGTGCTTATAGTGACGTTCGGTCTCGATAAACTTTTTGCCAAATGACCAGTGATTATAATTAATCGGCATGCCGACGCTTGAGTAAGCATCCATCATTTGCTCGGCAGCGATAATTTCAATCTGGTTGGCGTAGGTATCGAGCCTGTAGTGCTCGGCAACGCGTTTAATTTCCTTGTGATACTGCTCAAGCAAGTCAAAGGTCCAATCCGGCCCATCATGGAGCGGCGTCTTACGTTTGCCTTTAGTGACAGCCATACCTAATCTCCCTGAAAAAACATACCGATGCAGAGATGGCGTCAGGCTTCGACCTGACGCTTAAACAATTCGCGGAACACGGGGAAAATATCTTCCGCCGAGCGAATATTCTGCATCGCAAAGTTGTCATGGCTTTCCGCTAGTGCCTCATATTCACGCCATAACGTTTGATGCGCGCGGCGCGTAATCTCGATATAGGCGTAATAGCGGCTGACCGGCAGTAAGCTTTTCTGCAGTAGCTCACGACAACCCGGTGAATCGTCTGCCCAGTTGTCGCCGTCAGACGCTTGGGCGGCATACACGTTCCACTCTGTGGGGTTGTACCTGTCTTTGATGATCTCATCCATCAAACGCAATGCACTGGAGACAATGGTGCCGCCGGTTTCTTGCGAGTAAAAGAATTCGTGCTCATCGACTTCTTTTGCTTGGGTATGATGGCGAATAAAGACCACCTCTACATTTTTGTAGGTACGGGTTAGGAACAGATACAACAAGATATAAAAGCGTTTTGCGATATCTTTAGTCGCCTGATCCATTGACCCTGACACGTCCATCAGACAAAACATCACCGCTTGGCTACTGGGCTGTGGCCGTTTTTCGTAGTTTTTATAGCGAAGATCGAAGGTATCAATAAAAGGTACCGCGGCGATCTTGCTTTTCAGTGCTGCAATTTCCTCTTCAAGTCGCTTCATTTCCAAAGGCTGTGCTGGCTCAGAGTGACGCAAGCTTTCCAGCGCTTCCTCTAGCTCTGCCAGCTCTCGGCGCTTGCTCGCAGACATCGCGGTGCGACGCGCCAACGAGTTTTGCAATGAGCGCACAATGGCGATATTCGAGGGCACACCATTAGAGGTATAGCCCGCTCGGTGGGTCTTATACTCCACCATTTTTTGCATTTGATTTTTCTTCAGATTGGGTAGCTCGAGATCTTCAAACAACAAATCGAGATACTCATCTTTCGAAATTTGGAAGACAAAATCGTCTTGGCCTTCACCGTCTGGACTCGCTTGTCCGTCACCTGCGCCACCACCGCCTTCGCCACCGGGGGGACGTGCAATACGATCGCCGGGGCTAAATTGGTCGTTGCCAGGATGGACAGCATCACGCTGTCCTCCTTTGCCTTGGTGAAAGGTCGGTTCACGGATGTCGCGTGATGGAATCGAAATATCCTCGCCACTTTCGACATCAGTGATTGACCGGTTGTTGACGGCGTCGGCGATTGACTCTTTTATCTGCCTTTTGTGGCGGCGTAAAAAGCGCTGTCGATTGACGGTGCTTTTATTTTTGCCATTGAGCCGACGATCAATAAAATGCGCCATAACTCTCTCCCGTCACGTGTGTCCGCCCTGAAAGGGATGTGCTACGACGATTTACGTACGCGCAAATACCATTCAGATAGCAAGCGAACCTGCTTGCGGGTATATCCTTTTTCCATCATACGAGCGACAAAGTCGTCGTGTTTTTTCTGCTCGTCGCTAGACGTTTTGGTGTTGAATGAAATCACCGGTAGCAAGTCTTCGGTATTGGAGAACATTTTCTTCTCGATGACCGTTTTCAGCTTCTCGTAGCTGGTCCAAGCAGGGTTTTTTCCCTCATTATTGGCACGTGCACGTAGGACGAAATTGACGATCTCGTTACGGAAGTCTTTCGGGTTGCTGATCCCGGCAGGCTTCTCAATTTTCTCCAGCTCGCTATTGAGTGCCGAGCGATCGAACAGTTGGCCGGTGTCTGGGTCGCGGAACTCTTGGTCTTGAATCCAAAAGTCTGCATAAGTTACGTAGCGGTCAAAGATATTCTGACCATACTCCGAGTAAGACTCGAGATACGCCGTTTGAATTTCTTTGCCGATAAACTCGATATATTTCGGGATTAGATAGCCTTTTAGGTGCTCGAGGTAACGCTCTGCAATTTCTTGTGGGAATTGCTCACGTTCAATTTGTTGCTCAAGGACGTAAAAGAGGTGGACCGGGTTTGCGGCGACTTCTGCGTGGTCAAAGTTAAACACACGAGACAGGATCTTGAACGCAAAGCGGGTTGAGAGCCCATCCATGCCTTCATCGACCCCTGCGTAATCGCGGTACTCTTGGTACGACTTCGCTTTGGGATCGGTGTCTTTGAGGGTTTCACCGTCGTAGACGCGCATTTTCGAATAAATGGACGAGTTCTCAGGATCTTTCAAGCGAGAAAGCACCGTAAAGCGAGCGAGAATATCTAGCGTACTTGGTGAACAAGGCGCTTGTTTTAGCTCACTGTGCGACAAGAGTTTGTCGTAAATACGGATCTCTTCGGAGACGCGTAAGCAATAAGGCACCTTGACGATGTAAACACGGTCGAGGAATGCTTCATTGTTTTTGTTGTTGCGGAATGACTGCCATTCCGATTCGTTGGAGTGAGCGAGAATAATACCATCAAACGGCAGGGCAGACAGACCTTCGGTCCCGTTGTAGTTGCCCTCTTGCGTCGCAGTCAATAAGGGGTGTAGCACCTTGATAGGCGCTTTAAACATTTCGACAAACTCCATTAACCCCTGGTTGGCCTTACATAGTGCGCCAGAGTATGAGTAAGCGTCGGGATCATCTTGCGAAAAGTGCTCAAGCTGACGGATATCGACCTTACCCACCAAGGAGGAAATATCTTGGTTGTTTTCATCGCCGGGCTCGGTTTTCGCCACGGCCACTTGGTTGAGCACTGAGGGGCGAACTTTTACGACTTTGAATTGGCTGATATCGCCACCAAATTCTTTGAGTCGTTTGGCTGCCCAAGGCGACATAATGCTGCGAATATAACGTTGTGGAATCCCGTACTCTTTTTCTAATAGGTGGCCATCTTCTACGACATCAAAGAGACAGAAAGGATGATCATTCACCGGACTGCGTTCACCGTTTGCTGTCAGCACATAAATAGGTACTTGCTGCATCAAGCTTTTCAGTTTTTCTGCAAGCGAGGATTTACCGCCGCCGACAGGGCCGAGTAAATAAAGGATCTGTTTTCGTTCTTCCAGCCCTTGCGCGGCGTGTTTGAGGTAGGAGACGATTTGCTCAATCGACTCTTCCATGCCATAAAAGTCTTCAAAGGTCTTATAGCGTGAAATAACACGGTTGGAGAAAATACGACTGAGCCGTGGGTCGAGGGAGGTGTCAATCTTCTCTGGTTCACCGATGGCCATCAACAGGCGCTCGGCGGCATTGGCATAAGCGCTGCGATCGTCTCGGCACAGATCCAAGAACTCCTGAAGGCTCAATTCTTCGTCTTTTGCATCTTCGTAACGCTGACGATAATGATCGAAAATAGTCATGGTCCTGCCCCCTAAATCGTCTGATAACTCATAAAGAAAAGGTGGTCCTTTGGCTGAATTTCCCTTTTCCTCATAATAATGTTAGACCCCAATCCACGTTTTTGCGTGAAAGAATTGATTGTTTTTTCGATATTTTTTCCCCTACCATTGATAGGTAAATCAAATAGCCACTTGCAAGACAGCTTAGATTCAAGTTGTTGTAGTAGGCTGTCACGTTGAGAGGGTAATATCAGTGATGGTGTCCACGATAAGTGTGGTGTATGGACAGCTACTGGCCTAATTCTAAATTGTGCGTTGACCAGCAAATTAAGGAAGAAGAATGACTGAAAAGCTTGTTAAAGCGGCGGTGGCATCATGCCTACTACTCGCCGCGGGAAGTGTTTCGGCAGAAACACGTGTGTCTGCCGGTGTCCTCGCCGCCTTTTCTCCCCAACCTTATAAGGACACTGATACCGACCCGCTGATTGTACCGACCATTAATGTCGATACTGACCATTTCTATTTCCGAGGACTTACCGCAGGCGCGCGTTTGGCTCCCAAGGATGCTACGCATAACCTCGTCCTATCGACGACCTATGATCCACGTCGTTTTGATCCTGCAGATACCGATGACCCACAGCTAAGTTTACTTGATAAGCGCGATACGTCGGTTGTTTTGGCTCTAGCGTATCAATACCACTCGCCAATCGGCCGATTTCAAGCGTTAGTCGGTGAGGGTGTGACCCATGATAGAGATGGTTTGTACGGGGAAGTCAGCTGGAAATATGGGATGAACCGCCAGCGATGGGGGATTTCACCCGAGGTGGGGTATTCCTACAACAGTAGTGACCTTAATCAACACCTTTATGGGATCAGCGCCGCGGAGGCCTCACGCTCTGGACTATCCGCCTACGAGCCCGGCTCTGCGGGACACTATTTTATCGGTGCGAGTGGTTATGTGATGCTGACAGAGCGAATCCAGCTGCTGGGTGGAGTGCGTTACACCAATTTAAATGACAGCATTGCAGATAGCCCGATGGTAGACCAATCAACGGCCGCATCAGGCTACCTTGGCGTGAATTATATTTTTTACTGATGCAAGCCCACAACGAGCGGTCAGCCTGTTCGCTTGGCCGCGACCAACATGCAAACAGGCAGCGTAGGCTGCCTTTTTCGTGCTTACGGATTATCTAGAGCAGTAACTCACCATGTTTTTCGTCATGAATACAGGTAGTCAGTGTGTGGCTTTCTCCCGGTGCCAGCAGAATACTGGGTTGCTCAATGGCGGCTTCAATACAGACAAAATGTAGATAGCCGTCATCGTCCATATCAGACATTTGTACCGAAGCCGCTTGGCCTGGATTCCAGACGACTGCGCTCGTCTCGCCTTGATTATTGACGACAATACGTCGATATCCTGCCGTATCAGTCAGGGTTAATGACGAGGCTGAGTCGGTATAAATGCGGTCGACGGGCTCTTCAAAAGTCACGGTGCCAGAGGCGGGCTTTCTCTGTCCGTGGCTGAAATTGTCGAGATAATGGCTTCCCACACCCGCTACGGTTGCTTGTTCACTATCAGCAACGGAAAGGTAACTGTGCAGGGCGCCTCCGATCTTAAATGGCAGTGAGTCGGTGTTTTTTACTGTTAAAGCGACATCGAGTGTGTGGGTGAGCCTAAATGTCATAACGGCTTCAAAATCGTGTGGCCACAGTGCACGGGTTTTCGCAGAGGGGAGCAGCGATAATTGAATCGTCACACCTTGTGCATCTTCTTCAATGTGTTGAATGTCCCACATCACGCGGCGTGCAAAGCCATGAGAGGGAGAACCCGTTTGGCCGAACCAAGGAAAGCAAACAGGAATGCCACCTCGTAGAGGCGTTTTTGCATCGTAGACTGCATTGCCACTCATCCAAATCAGCGGTTTCGCATCGCGTGGAGAAAATGACAGTAAGTGTGCCCCAAATTGACTGATAATCGCATCACAGGCTGGATGTTGAATCCGAAGAACGGGGACGGCTTGGCGATAACATAAATCAACTGACGCCGACAGCCGGCGCTCGAAGTGCAGAGTATGAGAAGTCATAATCGCGTCCTTTATTGCGCAGAAACGGCATAGAGCCCATAAACAAAAGGCGGCCAACGGCCGCCTTTAATCAATACTAGGCTAATTGCAACTTACTTAGAGATGTGTGCAACTAGGTCAAGTACTTTGTTTGAGTAGCCGATTTCGTTGTCGTACCAAGATACAACTTTAACGAATTTGTCAGTCAGTGCGATACCTGCTTTAGCATCGAATACTGATGTTTGTACTTCACCGATGAAGTCTTGAGAAACAACCGCATCTTCAGTGTAACCAAGAACACCTTTCAGCTCACCTTCAGACGCTTCTTTCATCGCGGCACAGATTTGCTCGTAAGATGCTGCTTTCTCTAGGTTGACAGTCAGGTCAACAACAGAAACGTTGGCAGTTGGAACGCGGAACGCCATACCAGTCAGTTTACCGTTCAGCTCAGGAAGTACTTTACCTACTGCTTTTGCTGCACCAGTTGAAGATGGGATGATGTTCTGAGACGCACCACGGCCACCGCGCCAGTCTTTCGCAGAAGGACCGTCAACAGTTTTCTGAGTTGCAGTGGTTGCGTGAACAGTGGTCATCAGGCCAGACTCGATACCGAACTTGTCGTTCAGTACTTTCGCGATTGGCGCTAGGCAGTTAGTGGTACAAGACGCGTTAGACACGATATCTTGACCCGCATACTCGCTGTGGTTAACACCCATAACGAACATTGGTGTTGCGTCTTTAGATGGACCAGTCAGAACAACTTTCTTCGCACCCGCTTGGATGTGCTGACGCGCTGTTTCGTCAGTCAGGAAGATACCAGTTGCTTCAGCAACAACGTCAACACCAGCCTCATCCCACTTAAGATCTGCTGGGTTGCGCTCTGCCGTTACACGTACTTTCTTACCGTTAACGATCAGGTTGCCGTCTTTCACTTCAACAGTGCCGTTGAAGCGGCCGTGAGTTGAGTCGTACTTCAGCATGTAAGCCATATACTCAACGTCAATCAGGTCGTTGATTGCTACTACTTCAATGTCGTCGCGCTCTACAGAAGCACGGAATACGAAGCGGCCGATACGACCAAAACCGTTAATACCTACTTTGATAGTCATTATGTTGCTCCACAACTTAATTTCTAGTGAGATGAAACTGGTAGTAAAATTACAGAATAGGACCCGTCCATGCAAGGGTAATCGCGCCCAAAATTGTTTAAAGTCAAAAAAAAGTACGGATTTTTTTTACATCACCTAAACATTTTGCGCCCCTGCGACTCTACCTGCCCCTTCTTTGACCAATAGGTACAAAACGAAAGGGTGAGGTATTGGATGACTGCTGGTGTACTGAAAAGCGTAGAAGCAGATGCGCAATCGTGAAAGGCAAGCACATCAATTCCGTTATTTATTGGCGAGCAATGGGTTGGTAAATTACTGACAGATAGAGGGAAGCGCCCGCATTCGCAGGCGCTTTGAGGTTAGGTCGGTTCTTTGGGGTCTAGCGCGTTGACTAGCGTGGCTTCGAAATCACCGTCTCGGATCGCTGAAGAGATGTCTTTTGCTAAGCTTTCCAACTGGTTGCGGCGTTCCTCTGACAGAGGATACAGCCGTGCTAACCGATCGCTATCGGCAATGGGTAAGTTATAGTCTTTACCCACTTTGGCCCATAGATACGCATGATCGAAGCGCTCCAACGCATGGTTGGTGGTCGCTAAGGATTTAATCGCTTCAGGGATCACTTTGTCACGTACCTCTTCATCGTTGCCGTCATACAGCTCAAGCACATGCAACAATATACGAACGGTTTTGGGCCTGTCACGAGAGACGTAATAGGTGGCGAGTCCAAGTTGAAGCTGGGGCGTTTCAAGATGCTGTGTTCCCTCAAGTTTTAGAAATTGAGGTAAAGCGCTGTTATCACCTTGTGACCAGCGGTAATAAATCACCGGTGGTTGATACGAGTCTTTCAATTCGCGTTCTAAGCGTTCGATAGAATCATAGGCGTGATAGACCGCTTCGGTGCGCTTCGTTTTTCGCTGTTTTAGAGTGGTTGGTTCGATTCCCGCAACCAGCTCCATGCAGCGTAAATAGACTTGCGTCTGTTTGAGTTCGGCCAGTTTATTGAGATCACTGGGCTTTTCATCCACAGCTAACCGTTTGAAAATCAAGTCTGAACGCTCAAAACGGCATTGGCCATCACCAATGTTTAACCCTTCGCACAATTCAGGATGCGTATCACACACTTGGTTGGTGGTCGGTTCCCCCTCACAGCCAGCCAGTAGCAAAAGAATTACGCCAGCAAAGGGAGCAGCAGCGAGTGATTTAGGTAATCTCAAATGCATGGTTGTTCGTATCCTCAATCAGTTGCGGTGAGTATACTTCAAATCTAAGTGTAGTTTATGCCCTAAAGCGTGATTTTGCGCACTGAACTCGAGATGCCGAAAGGCAGGTCGGTTAAGGCATAATAGGGACATGTCAAAAAGCGGAGCCATCCATGGATATTGAACAACTGTTAAAAGCGATGACACCAGAGGTTTACGATCGCTTGTGTTATGCCGTCGAAACGGGAAAGTGGCCCGATGGAACAGCGCTTAACCAAACCCAACGTGATCAAGCACTTCAAGCGGTGATGCTTTACCAATCGCGACATAACGAACAGCCTCAGCATATGACGGTTGCTATAGGTGGACAGGTGACGTTCAAGTCGAAAGCAGAGTTAAAGCGTGAGTTTGCGAAGCCGGACGAAGTGCGTATTGATGTAAAGACGAAGCACTAATGAGTCGCTGCGACCGTGGTACGCGCCGCCTGTTAAAGCGGCGCGTTTTTGTATCATTTAGCCGGCAATGAGCAAGGCGAGGGGGATGGAAAGCATCAAACTTAATGCCGTACGTAATGCCCAAATTACGACCAACCGGAACACGCTGATCGGAATGCTGGTAGCGAGAATGCAGGGAATCGATGCGGAGAAAAACAGTACACTCGACACGCAAGTAATCGCCGCACTAAAACGTAATACAAAGTCTGCCTCACTCAGTAACAGCGCAGGCAGAAACATCTCTGCTAAGCCGGCAGACGCAGCTTGGGCAAGCTGGTGGCCGTTATCTAATCCCCATAGCGCAGTGATGGGGTAAAAAATCCAGCCTAACCACTCAAAGACGGGGGTGTATTTGGCAGCTAACAGCCCTAACAACCCTACCGACATGATCGCAGGCAAGATTGTCATCGTCATCAACAAGCCATCTTTCACGGTAGCAAGCAGGTTGTGACTGACTCGGCCTGCTTGAGCGGCTTGAGATAAGCCAGTTTGATAAGCCAGCCCCCAGCGCTGTCCCTTGATAGCTTGTGGTTCCGGCGCTAGCACATTGTCACTTAAGCCTTTAATAGGTGGTAGCCGCACTGTAATGGCGGTGACAATAAAAGTGATGATTAACGCACTCCAAAAATACAGGTTCCAGTGAGACATTAAATCGAGGGTACGGGCCACAATAATCATAAATGTGGCTGAGACGGTCGAGAAACCGGTTGCGATAATGGTGGCCTCTTTGACCGAATATTGCCCATTTTTGTAGACCTTATCCGTAATGAGCAAGCCGAGTGAATAACTGCCAACAAACGAGGCGACCGCATCAATGGCAGAGCGGCCTGGGGTTCGCCAGATGGGGCGCATAATCGGCTGGAGCAAAATACCAATAAGCTCAAGTAGACCGTAACTGACCAAAAAGGACAGAAAAATCGCACCGACGGGGACAATCACGCCGACTGAGACCACTAGTTTGTTGAACAGAAAGGGCAGGATATCAGGCTCATGGAGAAAGGCTGGGCCAATTTTGGTGAGCGCCATGAATGCGCTAACGGCACCAATGCATTTTAATAACGTGAATAGCTTCTGTCCGCCGCTTTGCCGCCACTGCCCCGTCCACAGTGGCATAATGGCACCGGCTAAAATAATCATGAGCACATACAGGTTGATCAGGTTTCCAAAGGTGCTTTTTATCCAACTAACAAGGTGATCGAGCGGAATGGTGGTGTTGCCATCGATAGAAATAGGGACGAAGAAAAACACAATGCCAATGGCACTCAGTCCGAACAGGCGCCATAACACTTGCGAATGGGAAGTAACTTGTCTGACGTGCTCCATGTCAGTCTCCAGCTATACAATATCCTAAATTTGTATATACCAGAATACAGGCTGTAAGGAACGCTAGTCGGTGAAAACCGTAAAGCGACTCACAGTTTCCACCAAGGGTGAGCATTGATGCCAACTAATCATTTGGCGCAGAGAGACTGATTGGACTGGCGAAAAAAGGTGTCAGTTGGTGATTCTCTTCCTGTGCATAATCGCCAAATAGCGGGTGCTGGCTGAGTGCTTCGAGATACTGATTTAGCTGGGTGTAGCTGCTGTCAAGCACCAGTCCTGCCATTTGAGCACAACGAAATAGACTCCATACACTGATGGTGGCCATATTGACCTTATCCGCAGGAATATGGGTAAGGAGTTGTGAAAGGTATTGGCAAGCTTCTGGTAGTGTTTTTAACGCATCATTGACGGCTTGGTGGTCTATGTCTTTTTCGAGCATATGACCCCGCACTACACGCTGATAAAACAAGGTATCCACGATTAAAGGGCTGAGATGGTGACGACAATACCACTCAATCCAGCGTATATCGGCACGGTGACGGGCATTGCCGGGATACAGCAAAGGATCAGGGTACGCATCATCAAGGTACTCGGCCACGATGGTATCGTGATAAATCGTATGCCCACCATCGAGCAGTGCAACGATTGTTTGCATGGGCGGGTGGCGCAGCACAACTTCATGCGCTTCAAACGGAGAAGCTGGGACCAGTTCGTAATTCAGTTGTTTAAATCGTAAAGCCAGCGCAATTTTTCGCGTTTGTGGTGATAAAGAATCACCGTGCAACACCATCATTGTGGAACACCCTGATCGGCGAAATGTATGACTAAATTAGCAGATAAAAAAGCCGACATCATTGTCGGCTTCACAAACTCATGATTTTTTGACCAAACTTGAGACGAGCTAGTAATAGCTTAGCTCACCACGTAGATCCTTTTGTACCATGGTGCGAAGGGTCTCAAAAGGCAAGTCTTGACTGAGCAAGAAATGGAGTTTGGCGAGGGCTGCTTCAGGCGTCATATCATAGCCGCTGAGTACGCCGGCATCAGCAAGGGCACAGCCAGTGGCATACCCCCCCATATTGACACGTCCAGCCAAACATTGGGTTAAGTTCAGTACCAACACACCGCGTTCTGTTGCTTGTTTGAGTAGCGACAGTAGCTCAGGGTTCTGCGGTGCATTACCCACCCCAAACGTAAGTAAAATCATGGCATTAACAGGTTGCTTTAATGCATTGCGTACCACGTCGGGTGAGATCCCCGGGTACATCATAATCACAGCCACCGGCTGGTCGTTAATGGTATGTACTTTAAACGGACCTTGTGCCGGCTGATTAAGATCGGTGGCTTTCACTTCGATATGAATGCCCGCTTCCAACAGTGCGGGTAAATTCGGTGAAGTGAACGCATTAAATCCATCTGCATGCGATTTGGTACTACGATTACCGCGCAGTAATTGATTATTGAAGAATAAAGTCACTTCATTTACCGGATAGTTCGCTGCAATATGCAGGGCGTTCAATAAGTTCGCCTGTCCGTCAGAGCGAAGCTCGGCAATGGGGATCTGAGATCCGGTGACAATCACAGGTTTTTCCAAGTTCTCTAACATGAACGACAACGCCGAGGCGGTATACGCCATGGTGTCGGTACCATGTAAGATCACAAAACCATCGTAGTCGTCGTAATTCGCTCCAATATCGTCAGCAATGCGTTGCCAATCCTCTGGCGTCATATCCGATGAATCAATGAGTGGTTCGTACTCATGAATGGTAAAACGAGGCATTTCTGGACGATGGAATTCTGGCATGTTTTCGAGCTGTTGCTGTAGAAACCCAGAAACAGGCACATAGCCATGATCGGATTTCTGCATGCCGATGGTGCCGCCCGTGTAGGCGATATAAATATGTTTACGTTCCATCATGACAAATCTGCATTAAATGAGCGTGAGCACAGTATACATGTAACCGTTACATGGTTGGTACTGCGTAACCACACAGAATCGAGGAAAACTTTGGGATAAAGCTCCGACCAGGACGGCCGGAGCAAAGCGTGCTACTGATACTGGCAATTTAAGCAGAACAAGTAACGCCCTTGAGGATCGTTAAATTGTTCGAGCATTGTCACCGACTGTAACTGCGGTGACGCCAGTAACTGGCTTGCAAACGTCGGGAGGTTCGCCTGCATCGCTTGGCCAAAAACCGACGCGGTTTGGCCGAGCATCTCAGTCATAAACTGCTCGAACGGCGTCAGCGGTTTTTGCATCCAATCTAGCTGATAGTTTTCCAAGCCCGCCAATTCTGCTGCTTGTATCACCGCATCATCAAAGTCGCCCAATTGATCGACTAACCCGAATTTCAGCGCATCGCTACCGGTCCATACGCGACCTTGAGCCACCTTATCTGTTTCTTCCAAAGACAGGTTACGGTGCGTGCTGACCAAGGAAATAAAGCGGTGATAGCCGTGCTCAATGCCCAGTTGCATGATCTGGCTGACATCTTCAGGCAAGGCTCGAGTCACACCAACTCCCGAGAAGGGGGTTGTGCCTACGCCATCTGTGTGGACACCAATATCTTCCAGCGTGTTCTCAAAGGTGGTGAACAGGCTAAAGATACCGATAGAGCCGGTAATGGTGGTTGGCTGTGCGACGATGCGATCTGCGCTGGCAGAGATCCAATAGCCGCCAGAGGCCGCGACGCTAGACATAGAAACCACCACAGGCTTACCAGCTTCGCGCAGTGCATCGACCTCATTGCGGATAATTTCAGAAGCAAACGCACTACCGCCTGGGCTATCTACACGCAACACAACTGCTTTAACACTGTCGTCAAGGCGAGCATCGCGTAGCATCGCCGCCGTGGTATCACCACCGACGGTTCCTGGGCGCTGAACGCCATCCATAATCGGGCCACTGGCGACAACGACGGCAATATTATTGTCACCGGGGATGGCAAAGCGAGATTGAATTTTGGGTAGATAGTCGTAGTAGCTGGTGTACTCAAAACTGTCTTCCCCGTCGCTGCCAAATTTATCGGCAAGATAACGACGGATCTCTTGACGGGTCATCAACTCATCAACAATGCCAATATGTTTGGAAAGCGACGCAAAATCTCCCCCAAACGCCTCTAATGAGGTAATAAGTGTATCGGCAGAGGGAGAGAGCATCGCCGCTTTAATGCCACGGTTTTTCGCCACATCGCTTACATACGCGTTCCAAAGCTGGTCGAGCCATGCTTGATTCGCTTCACGCGCCTGTGGAGACATGTCGGTGCGTGTATAAGGTTCGACAAAGGACTTATAAGTGCCGACTCGGAAAACGTGAGTCGAGACATCTAATTTATCGAGTAGATCCTTCCAATACAGGTTGTAACTGCCATACCCTTGGAGCATCACCATGCCATCTGGTGACATCAGAATTTCGTCAGCATAGCTCGCTAAATAGTACTGGCTTTGGCTATACATCCCACCAATCGCCACGACCGCTTTACCACTTTGCTTGAACTCATCGATAGCTTTGGCGATATAGCGAAGCTTGGTCAGGCTCGTGGATGGCATGTCGCCTAGGCTAAGCACTAACCCGTTAATCTTATCATCCGTCGCGGCATGGCGGATGGTATCGACGATATCAAAGAGTACGTTTTCGGTTTCAATCGGTTGTCCGAGCGCGTTGCGTGAGAGGGTATCGATCGGATCGATACGACGGCGCTGTTCAACAATGGGGCCGTTTATATTCAGTAACAACGCGTGTGGGGCGGGTTCAGCTTGAACGGCTTTTTTCGCGGTTGTGTCGCCGGTTGGCAGGGGCGAGTCGGCGGTTATCGCCCAATAAATGCCCACAATAACAGCAATGAAAAGCACATTTAACAAAAGCTGACGCACGAACCCGATAGCAACCCAAAGCCATCGGAACAAAGATGCAATGAAGCGAAACAGTTTTTTCATACTCTAATCCATCGATATATGTCGCTGATATCCTAGCTGATCACTGCAAGGATCGATAGCCCAAGCTTATCCCGTATCCGACAGAGTGGGGAGGAAAGTCCTACTGAGATCAACTATTCGACAATCGATGTTGCTGGTTTGTAAACGAACGTTTGAAAAACAGTAGCCGACAGCGCTATAGTCTGGTCAGACCACAACAATAAGTGAGCAAGCAATGGAACAGCACTCTTACCCCCATATGCTAGCCCCGCTAGACCTCGGGTTTACAACATTGAAAAACCGCGTTCTGATGGGCTCGATGCATACCGGATTGGAAGAAGCCAATGACGGTTTTAAAAAGCTCGCAGCCTTTTACGCAGAGCGCGCGAAAGGCGACGTTGGCTTAATTGTTACTGGTGGCTTTTCGCCGAATTTTCGCGGTCGATTGACTCCATTTAGCGCACAGTTTAGCTCTGGGCGTGCCGCTCGTGCTCATCGAGCCATCACAGATGCGGTACACGCTAATGGCGGAAAGATAGCACTTCAATTGCTTCATGCCGGACGTTATGCCTTCCATCCGTTTGCCCAAAGTGCCTCCGCAATCCGCGCTCCAATCAGTAAGTTCACGCCTTTTGCCATGAGCGAGAGGTCGATTTGGCGTACGATCAAAGCCTTCGGCCGCAGCGCCGCGCTCGCGCGAGAAGCGGGTTATGATGGGGTTGAAATCATGGGATCTGAAGGGTATCTCATCAACCAATTTTTCTGCCATCGTGCCAACCGCCGTTATGATCAATGGGGCGGCTCGGTGGAAAATCGCATGCGTTTTGCCGTGGAAGTCATGCGTGCGGTAAGAAAAGCGGCCGGTGACGATTTTATTGTGATCTTCCGAGTATCAATGTTGGATTTGGTCGAGCAAGGCAACACCTTTGACGATGTGGTCGCGCTAGCGAAAGGCCTAGAGCAGGCCGGTGTCACCATTATTAATACTGGTATTGGCTGGCATGAAGCGCGCATTCCAACCATCGCAACGCAAGTTCCTCGCGGCGCCTTTAGTTGGGTGACAGAAAAACTCAAAGGTGAGGTGTCGGTGCCTCTGGTTACCTGCAACCGAATTAATACCCCAGAAGTGGCCGAACAGATTCTCGCCAGCGGTCAGGCTGATATGGTTTCGATGGCACGTCCTTTCTTGGCCGATGCTGCCTTTGTTGCCAAAGCTAAGGCTGGGCAATCGGAGGACATCAATACCTGTATTGCCTGTAACCAAGCGTGCTTGGATCATGTGTTTAAAGGCAAGCGAGCCAGTTGCTTGGTGAACCCGAAAGCTTGCTACGAAACAGAGTTAGTGGCGACGCCAGTTCGGCAAGTGAAAACGATGGCTGTCGTGGGAGGCGGAATGGCTGGGATCAGCTGTGCCACCGAAGCGGCAGAGCGAGGCCATACAGTGACCTTGTTTGAAAAATCTGATCGCTTAGGTGGGCAGTTTAACTTGGCGATGACCATTCCCGGCAAAGAAGAGTTCCAAGAGACCATTCGCTATTACTTGCGTCGTTTGGAGAAAGCCGGTGTCACCGTCCATCTTAATCACAGTGTTGAGGTCGACACCCTCAGGGAATTCGATGAGGTAGTGGTTGCAACGGGGGTTAAGCCTCGCCGTCCCGCGATTGAGGGCATTGATCATCCTAAGGTGATTGACTATCAAACCTTTATTCGTGAGCAACCTGAGTTGGGGAGTCACATTGCGATTATCGGCGCGGGCGGGATCGGCGTGGATGTGGCCACTATGATCACTGAACCTGCGAATCAACAACTGGATGACTGGTTGAAAGAGTGGGGGATCGATAAAACTATTTCCCACGAAGGGGGATTGTACCCTGCCCATGACACTAAGAGTGACAAGCAAGTATGGGTCCTGCAGCGTCGGGAAGGCCGCGTTGGCAAAGGCCCAGGGAAAACCACAGGTTGGATCCATCGTAAAACTTTGCAAAAACGAGGTGTAAACTTAGTGGGCGGTGTGACCTACCATAAAATTGATGATGGGGGATTACACATCAGCATCAAAGATGAGCCTCATGTCATTCCTGCTGATCAGATTATCCTCTGTGCCGGTCAAGAGTCTGTGAATGCGTTGGCCAAGACACTTGAGTCGGCAGGTTTGCCATTCCATTTGATTGGCGGGGCGGAGCATGCGGGAGAGCTAGACGCTAAACGGGCCATTCGTCAGGGCATTGAAACCGCACTCGCGCTGTAAACCCGTATAAACTGCGCGACTTTGTCGCGCAGTGGCTGTGTTAGCATAAAGCAATCAGTACGATACGCTGCGGTGATACCGTGGTTGCATATACAGGTTACAAGGAAAAGACCATGAACGCACTTGATTTGCTATTACAGCGCCGCTCTATTCCACGTTTAGCCGAACCAGCGCCAAGCGGACAAACGTTAGAGAACATTCTTCAAGCTGGGTTGCGCGCCCCTGATCATGGCGCATTAACGCCTTGGCAGTTTGTGGTGTGTGAAGGTGAAGGATTAACGCGGCTATCTCAGATTTTAGTGGAGGCCGCGAAAGCCGATGGCGCGGACGATACTGCGATAGAAAAAGCGAAACAAGCACCGTTTCGCGCACCGATGGTCATTGCGGTCATTGCGCGTACACGCTTTCATGAAAAAGTCCCGACGATTGAACAGCATATCTCCGCCGGTTGTGCCACCCAAGCAATGCAAATGGCAGCAGTTGCGCAAGGTTTTCAAGGGTTTTGGCGTACCGGCACCTTTGCCTATCACCCTGTTGTGCGTCAAGCGCTAGATGTAGATGGTGATGATGCGATTGTCGGCTTTTTATATCTCGGCACCCCAGATTGCGCACCGGCCAATGCGCCAACGCGTGATACCAGCAAATACGTGAAGTATCTCTAATTCACTTTTAAAGACCTGTGCATATGTACAGGTTTTTTATTGCGCCCGCCATACGCTTTGCATACCATGTGGTTCATTGCACAGAGTTAGAGAGTGATATGGCGCGCCTATTTATCGCCGAGAAGCCCAGCCTCGGCAGAGCCATTGCCGCCGGTTTGTCCAAACCGCAAAAAAACCACAAAGGCTATATCGAAACCGCCAACGGTGATGTGGTGACATGGTGTATCGGCCACTTGCTTGAGCAAGTCGAGCCGGACGCGTATGACAGCCAGTACAAGCAATGGAAGTTAGCACATCTGCCTATCGTGCCTCAGCAATGGAAACTGCGTCCGCGTAAATCAGCGGCTGGTCAATTAGCGATCGTGAAAAAACTGATCAAGCAGTTTGATCACCTCGTACACGCAGGTGATCCTGATCGTGAAGGGCAACTACTGGTTGATGAAGTCATTGATTATGCGGGAGTGAGTTCAGCGAAAAAGGCACGTATTCAGCGCTTGTTAGTCAGCGATCTAAACGTGTCGGCCGTGAAAAAAGCGCTCAACAAAATGGGTGACAATCACGCCTTTGTTCCGCTGTCCGTGTCAGCGTTGGCGCGCTCTCGCGCTGATTGGCTCTATGGGATGAATTTGTCGCGTGCCTACACGTTACTCGGTCAACAAGCGGGTTACCAAGGCGTGCTGTCTGTAGGACGTGTCCAAACCCCAGTACTGGGTTTGGTGGTCCGTCGCGACCAAGAAATCGAAGACTTTGTCCCTCATCCTTTCTATCAACTCGATGCTCTGTTGCCGTATCAAGGTGAAATGATCCGAGCTAGATGGCAGCCTAGTGACGCGTGCGCGCAATGGCAAGATGCACAAGGGCGCGTAATTTCTCGCGCTCTGGCTGAGAATGTTGCCAATCGTATTGCTGGCCAACCGGCAAAGGTGACAGAGGCCGAGCGTCAAACCCGCAAGCAGGCTGCGCCGCTGCCCTATAATTTGTCGGCCCTGCAAATTGATGCATCCAAACGGTTTGGCTTTAGTGCGCAAAAAGCGCTAGATAYCTGCCAGCAGCTTTATGAGCGACATAAATTGATTACCTATCCGCGTTCGGACTGTCGATACCTGCCTAAGGGTCACTTTGCGGAGGCAGGTAAAGTCGTGCAAGCGATTCGACAAGGGTGCGAACCGCTTATCGATGCGTGCGACCAGGCAGATACCTCTAGAAAGAACAAAGCATGGAACGATGCAAAGGTCGGCGCGCACCATGCCATTATTCCCACCGCAAAAGCGGCGCCTGCTGGGCTTTCTAGTGATGAAGCCAAACTTTACCAGCTCATCGCGCGCCAGTATCTCATGCAATTTTATCCACCGGCGGAATATGCAGAAGGCAAACTGGTGTTTGATATCGCGGGCGGTTGCTTTATTGCCAAAGGAAAAGTCTTGACCGTTGCAGGTTGGCGTTCGCTACTGCCGAATACGCAAGTGGCTGAGGCGTCAGCGAGCCCCTTGCCTCACTTACAGCCGGGCGAGCAACTAGTGTGTGAGCGCGGTGAGATAAAAGATTGTATGACAGAACCGCCGGCCGCCTTTACCGAATCGAGCCTGTTGCAGGCGATGACGGGGATTGGTCGCTATGTGCAAGATAAAAAACTGAAGGATATTTTACGAGAAACCGATGGCTTAGGGACTGAAGCAACCCGAGCCGGGATCATCGAGTTGTTGCTAAAGCGTGGCTTGTTACAGCGCCAAGGCAAAACCTTACATGCGACACCGAGTGGAAAAGGTCTAATCGCCGCGTTGCCGGATAGCGCAACCTATCCAGATATGACCGCGCAATGGGAGCGCCAACTGCAAGACATGGCAGAAAAAAAATGCGCCTATCAACCTTTTATGCATGCATTGACCGAACAATTACGAGGTTTGATTGAGACGGTAAAAACCGCACCGCCCCCCACATCGTTGAAGAATTTGCCGCCGCCACCCAAGCGTCAATTTACCCGTAAACGTCGCACGGGGGATAAAACACCCCGGCGCAAGCGTGCCCCCAAACGACAAGCGTCTACAGGCTGATGCTATGGGATTAAAACGCATAAGCGGCAATACAGCCCACTAACGTCATGACAAACAAAAAGAGTTTGAGCGTCTTTGGATTGGCAGAAATCGCAAATTTGACGGCTACGCGTGCGCCAGTCATGGTGCCGATGGCAAGGAGTAGCCCCGGCAGCCAACGCACCAGATCATCAGCAATAAAAACCAGTAACGATAAGGTGGTGAATGCAAGTGTACAAGCCAGCTTAAGCGCGTTGCCGCGCACCAGATCATAATTCAAGGTACCGCATAAAGCCGCCAGTAACACAAAGCCAACGCCAGCTTGGACAAAGCCACCGTAGAACCCTGCTAAACATAAACCCAGCCACGCACTCGGTGAGTCTTTCACTTTTTTAATCGGTGTTCCCGGTGGCGGGGTGAGGGTGGTAGGTTTGACTAACATCACCACTGTCATGGCAAGTAGCGTCCCCAGTAAAAGAGGTTTCACCCAGCTGGTGGGCAGCCAAGCGGCGGCAAGTGCGCCAAGTAAGCCACCAATCAAGCTGGGTACCAGCACTGGCCAGATATCTTGCGTATCAAGTTTGTCGTGGCGTTTAAAGCCCGCCATCCCCGAGGCGCATTGTAACCACACGCCAACGCGATTGGTCGCATTGGCGACGTCGGCAGGCATCCCCATGACCATTAACGCTGGAAGTGTCAGGTTCGATCCACCGCCTGCTAAGGTATTTATAATACCGGCAATAAACCCAAGCGCGACCAATATCGCGCCATACTCCATGGTCAGTGTCATCCTTGTCTCCTGATGTCTAAAAAGCCAGCATCTCTTACTATGTCAATACGTATTATGTGTCGTGCAACGTCTTTGATGTGTTACTTGATCTAAACCATGTTGTCGGACACCATTCATCACAAACCGGCCCTAAGTGCTGGCGATTCTACGCGGCGGTTATATAATCCCGTGCTACGCCTGAAGTTGTTCATCATGTTCGCCTAAAAAAGTGGGCGAAATAAGGTTGTATTGCGTCATGCAGCAAGCAGTTCCCTCGGCGCTAGACTCTGTCGCCCGTCGTTCGGCCCGAGTAGGGTTTATATACAATATACTGATTTCTATCATGGTCTTCGTGCTTGTTGTCGCGTCAGTGGAATTCTGGCTATACCAACAAGAGCATGATAAACAGATAGATAAAGTGCGCGCGGCATTATTGGCCTATCGGTCTCGTATAGAGCTTAACGTGACACAAAACATGGATTTAAGCTACGGCCTAGCAACCTATATCAGTTTAAATCCTGAGCTTACCCAAGAGGCATTTGCCGAGTTCGCGGCGCAATTGATGTCTCAATCTACCCATATTCTTAATTTTGGTGCCGCRCGAAATTGGGTGATTAGTCATGTCTATCCGGAGTCGGTGGGCGAAACCCTGCTCGGTACGGATTATCATGATGTTCCGTCACAACTAGAAAGCGTGCGTAACGCCCATGCCTCTGATAAACCGGTGATCTCAGGGCCTGTTGAGTTGCTGCAAGGTGGAACGGCGTTAATTGCGCGACAAAGCATTACCAATGCCCGTAAGCACCTGCCGTGGGGCGTGCTTTCCACGGTGCTAGACATTGAGGCGTTGTTTACCGACAGCTTTACCCAAGGGGAGCGATTACCCGTTCAAGTTGCCTTAGAAGGTCGCCGACGGCTGACTGAGTCGTTTAAGCCTGTCTATGGGACGCCGCAGATACACACGCAGGATCCGGTCATCGTGACGATGAGTTTGCCATCAGGTCAATGGCGTTTACTCGGGATCCCTGAAGATGGCTGGCACGGTGTGCGTTGGCACCCGAGAGTTTGGCTAATGGGTGTCATTGTACTCGGCTTTTGGCTAGGAGGACTCTACGGTCGCTATAATGCTGGTCGCAGCTTTGCACAATCAATTGGTCGGGTTGTGGATGATAGCCATCGTTTCCGCAGTATTTTTAAGCGTCACGACGCTGTGATGTTACTATTGGATGCCAAAAGTGGCGACATTGTCGATGCCAACGACAGTGCTCAGCAGTTTTACGGCTATGATCATGCGACACTGACATCCATGCGGATCAGCGATATTAATACCCATACTGAGAGTGCGTTGCGTCAAAGTCTTTCCCAAGCGCGTCAGCGTGATAAAAACTACTTTATCTTCTCTCACCGTTTAAAAAGCGGTGAGGTGCGTCAGGTTGAGGTGCACTCTTCACCCATCACCATAGGCCATGTCAAATTACTCTTTTCCGTGATCCATGATGTTTCAGAGCGACTTGAGGTCGAGCGTAAGCTGATGCTCAACGCAAAAATCTTTGAACAATCGAGCGAAGGGGTGCTGGTGACGGATGCAGACGCCAAGATTGTGGCAGTCAATGGCGGTTTTAGCGCCATTACCGGCTATCAAGAAGAGGATGTTCTAGGGAACGATCCGTCCATTCTTAACTCGGGGCGTCATGATAAAGCCTTTTTCCGCGCAATGTGGGAAGAGGTTGCCCAACAAGGCCGATGGAAAGGAGAAATATGGAATCGGCGCAAAGATGGGGTGGTATATCCACAACTGCTTTCTATCAGTGTGGTGAAGAACGACGCCGGTGAGGTGGTGAACTATGTTGGTGTTTTTTCAGATATCTCCAAGCTAAAAGACTCAGAAAAAAAGCTGATTGATTTGGCGCACTATGATGCACTGACCGGTTTGCCGAATCGCTTGCTATTGACATCTCGCACTAGACAAGCACTCAAGATGCCCATGGGGGCTCATGGCAAACTGGCTCTGATGTTCCTCGACCTTGACCAGTTTAAATTTGTTAATGATAGCCACGGACACGCCGTGGGCGATGAGCTGCTAAAGCTGGTGAGTCAACGCTTGTATGGTTTGTTAAGAGAAGGGGACACCTTAGCGCGACTGGGCGGGGATGAGTTCGTGGTGCTGCGTTTAATTCACAGTGACAAAGCCGCATGTGTCAGTTTGTCCGAAGACATTATTCAGGCGATGAACCGCTTGTTTGTGCTCAGCGGGGGGATTGATGCTCAGATCGGTGTCAGTATCGGCATTGCCCAATACCCAGACAATGCCGCCAATACCGAAGAACTACTAACCTTTGCCGATTCTGCGATGTACTTCGCCAAAAAATCGGGTCGCAACACGTATGCGTTTTATAATGATGCGCTAACCGTCGAAGCCAACAATAAATTGCGCTTAGCGGTCGAGCTACGGCAATGCGTGCAAAACGAAGAGCTTGAGCTTTTCTATCAGCCACAAGTGGATCTTGTGACCGGCAACATTATTGGTGTTGAGGCACTGCTGCGTTGGCACCATCCTGAACGGGGCGTGCTCTCGCCGTTTCATTTTATTGACGTGGCTGAAGAGCGCTCGATTATTCACGATATCACCCAGTGGGTGGTGGAAACTGGGTGTCGTCAGTTAAAACAGTGGCAAGATGCGGGTCTGATGGTCTCGTTGGCGGTAAATATCTCACCACGCAATCTAGCGGATATTACCTTTACGCAGGTCGTGGCCGAAGCACTGGAAAAAACGGGCGCCGATCCGCGCTTTCTCGAGTTGGAGATCACCGAAAACACCCTAATTGAAAATCAAGCCAGTGCACTGAAAGTGTTGGAGCAGTTGCGAGAAAAAGGGGTGGGTATTGCGATTGATGACTTCGGGACTGGGTATTCGTCGATGGCCTATTTAAAACGATACCCGATCTCTAAGTTGAAAATCGATCGACACTTTATCAAAGATATCCAAAGTGAAGCACCGGATGAAGAGGAAGTGGCGATCGTGTCTGCGATGATCGCAATGGCCGATAGTCTCGGCATGGGCGTGGTGGCAGAGGGGATTGAAACCATTCACCAGCAAGCGATATTGCGTGAGCTAGGCTGTACCTTCGGACAAGGTTTTCTGTATAGCCGACCTGTGCCCGCGGACGAGATCGCCGAGCTATTCGGCATTAATGAGAGTCTATGACAACCGATTAACTCCGCCCTCTCTGGTTAGCCCTCACACTTTTAGGGCTGAGAGCCAAGAATGATGTTATCACCTTGCTGTTTTTTTACCCTAGTAGAAAATGGCAAGGAGCACGATCATGATCCCCTTATTTTCTTGGCGGCGCATTGCGCTGGCTGTGGCGGTTGCTTGTTCAGCCTCGGTGTCTGCAGCGCCACATATCACGGTTTCAACGTCAACCACGCAAACGGATGGGCCGCTTACTGACCAGCATCCCACTGTTTTCTCATTGGGTAAAAACACTTACAAGGTCTCGGTTAGTAGGCTTGACGGTGAATGTGACGCGACCTCACCGAGCCAAGCCAAATTCAACACGCCAATTCCTTTATCGTGCCATGCGCAGAGCCACTTTGAGGTCAATATTCGCTTTGCCGGTGATTATGGCTTTTATTTCGATCCTAGCACCCACACACTGAGTATTAAGCGGGAACCTAAAAAAACCGCGACTGTGTTTAAACGGCCTTTGCCTGATGTGCAATGCCCAGTTTATCGCGGTGGCCCTGTCACCCTTACTGTTGGTGAGGCATTCGCCGATAGCACACTATTGAAAGAGGCGCTCAGCGGTCAGGTTGTACGTGTTCGCGACCATCAGGTGACGCTGACCCCAGCATCAAATAGCGGTGGATTGATATTATTAGCGCCGACCGAGCGCGAACCTCAGGCATTTACCTACCGCAATGCCAATATCTACTTTGTGATGGTTGATCGCTTTCACAATGGCGATCCAAGCAATGATCACAGCTACGGTCGCCACGCCGATAATCAACAGAACATTGGTACCTTCCATGGTGGCGATTTACAGGGGGTGCTCGAAAAGCTCGATTATATTCAATCACTGGGTACGGATGTGATTTGGCTGTCACCCATTGTCGAGCAGGTACACGGCTTTGTTGGAGGCGGCAGTAAAGGCGCGTTTCCTTTTTATGCTTATCACGGCTATTGGGCGCGAGACTTTACGCAAGTAGACCAAAACTTTGGCGATGATGCGGTGCTGAAAAAACTGGTAGAGGCCGCACATCAACGTGGCATGAAGGTCTTTCTTGATGTAGTGGTTAACCATCCTGGTTACGCCACCTTAGCGGACTTACAACAAGATGGCATTGAGGTGGTGAATGCGGACGCGTTACCACCGCAATGGCAAGATTGGCACCCCAAAAAAGGGCAAAGTTGGCATGATTTTCACCAAGCAGTGGATTATCAAAGCGCAAACTGGCAGCACTGGTGGGGTAAAGATTGGGTACGAGCGGGACTACCGGGCTACGATGCACCCGGATCGAGCGATCAAACCCTGACTTTGGCAGGGCTTCCTGATTTTAAAACCGAATCGACCAAGTCAGTGACGCCGCCTCAGTGGTTGCTTGATAACCCTGGCACACGTGTAAAAGCTCAAGATGGCTATACGGTTAGCGATTATTTACTTGAGTGGCAAACTCAGTGGGTTGAACGCTTTGGGATAGATGGGTTTCGCGTCGATACGGTTAAACATGTCGATGGTGAGATCTGGCGAGCGCTCAAGCAGAAAGCCAGTGCCGCTTTGGCATCTTGGCGACAGAAGCATCAGCAGTCCGGCGCGCCTTTTTGGATGATGGGAGAAGTGTGGGGCCACAGCGCCTATCGCAGCCCGTATTTCGATCAAGGTTTTGATGCGCTCATCAACTTTGACCTGCAAAAACAGATGGACAAAGGTGCGTACTGTCTCAGCCAAATGGAAGACACTTATCATGCTTACGCCCAAACGATGCAAAACGAAGCGGATTTTATTCCAGTGAGCTATATGTCGTCACATGATACCGAGCTGTTCTTTAGCCGCTTCAAAGATATGGCGATGCAACGCGGCGCGGCCAATGCACTCTTGCTCACACCGGGGGCTATTCAAGTGTATTATGGCGATGAGGTTGGGCGAGACTTGGGTCCCTATGGAGATGATTTCCACCAGGGCACGCGCTCTGACATGGTGTGGTCACGTACTCCAGAGCAACAGCGTTTGTTAGCCCATTGGCGTAAGGTGGCTCAGTTTAGACAGCAGCATCCCGCCGTAGGCGCAGGGATACATCGGGCCATTGCCCAAGACAATGCTTATGTCTTTTCCCGACAGCTAGGTGATGACACCATTGTTGCCGCCTTTGTCGGTCGAACCACACGCCAACCGTAGAAATGAAAAAGCCCGCCACTCAGAGAGTGGCGGGCGAGAAGACTGGTCGGTCTGACTGGATTTGAACCAGCGACCCCTGACACCCCATGACAGTGCGCTACCAGGCTGCGCTACAGACCGACTAAGCGCTATATTACGAATCACCCTCACAGCTGTCAATTACTCAACGGCATTGTTTTCCTGTTTTTCAATCGTTTGGCTATTAATGCGCCACTTCGTGATTGAAATTAACGGTCATGCTCTTCTGGGTGATAGAAACGCTTCAATTCATGCATGACTTGCATCAATACAGACAGCTGCGGTTTACCTTCCGGTAAAGGGGTATAGTGCTTGTCATACACTTTATAGTTGCCGAATTTGTCTACCACCGTGGTCTTTTGTGGCTGCACGACCACGATATCACGGCTATCTCCAGCAATAACCCATTTACGCGGGCGATTTTTCAGCTCGAACAAATTGGTCCCACTGCTGTAGTTTTCAGCAGGTGAGCTCACTGACAGCATGGACTCCATCAAGGTGGGGGCCACATCTAGGTGACTGCTGTAATGGGTAATTTGTTCTGGGGCTTGGTTTGGCCAATGCATGACCAAGGGTACTTGCAACTGATAACGGCTGTAATTGGTGTTAGAACCCCATGTATTTAAACCGGTTTCGTTAAACTCCATACCATGGTTGGACGTAATCATAACCACCGTGTTTTCGAGCTGTCCCGATTGTTTCAAGTCTTCCAATAAAGCGCCAAGCTGATCATCGATATAGTGCGCGGCGTTGTTGTAGCTGTTTTTCAACACCAGCGCCGTTTGGGTATCGACGCCGGCCATCGCGCTATCTAATGACGGCTGGAATGGTTGTGGATAGTCACCGCTTTGCTCGTAGTCACTCACGGTGGCGAGCTCCAGATAACCAAACCAAGGCGATGTATCACGCGTCGCAAGCCATGCTTGCATCTGAGAGACTGCTTCGGCATCGGCCCGCCAAGCGGGGAGATCAGGCAGATCATCGCTTTGTAAGTCGGCGCTAAAGATACTTTGGTAATAAATTGGATTGGTAAAACCATCGCCACTGAATAGTCCAATCTGGTAGCGACGATTATTCAATGTATTCATGAGTACCGGACGCAGGCCTTCCGTGCGTGCACTTTGTGCATAGCTGCCGGGAAGACCATAGAAGAGCCCAAACAGCCCAGCCATGTCGTCATTGCTGCTGCTGAAGTGATTTTTAAACCACAGGTTCTCATTGGCAAACTGGTAAAGGTGCGGCATGGTCACTGGGTTGAGCATGTCGGCGCGCAGCCCCTCGATCATCACCATCAATAGGTTTTTCTGATATTTACTCGCATCCGGTGCAAACGCGAGAGGCTCTAAGGGATAGCGAATGACTTCGCTATTTTCCTGACCCCGCTGTTCGCGGAGACGTTGGTATTCTTGCCTATCCAGCAAGCCATATTTTTCCATAAAGGTCTTCGCTGTCATTGGATAGGAGACAGGGAAGGTCGAGCGTTGCGCAGTCACGGGACTATAGATAAATGCGTCAGCCCAAATATGGATCAGATGGCTAGAAATAAAGCAGATTGCAAACACGGTCGCGACCGGGATCCCGATGCGCTTGCGCGTCAGTTTACGAAGTTTACGCCACACCCATTCTGACATGATTAATTGGAGAATAAAGATAGCTGGCACGGCAACAAAGAGGTATTGCCAGTGTGCATTCATGTCAGTTTTTTCGCCGCTTAACAACAGCTCCCACACCAAGGGGTTAAGATGGAGGTGGAGGGTTTCGTAGGCATAAATATCGAGCAGCAACACCATCATGCCCGTGGTCGCCACCAGTACGGCAAACAAGCGCATTAAGCGCTGTGAGGGAATGATAAAACTCGCCGGGAAGATGATCAGTATGTACAACGCAAACACAAGAAAGCCAAAATGGCCGACCCAGTTAAAAATCAGGTACGTTTGTCCTAACAGCGTTTCGGGCCATCCTGACTGGCTGATATAGCGTGTGCCAAGCAACATAGCGGCAATGATGTTAAAAAAGCTAAACCAATGCCCCCAGCTAATCAGCTGAGATACTTTGTCACGATACGATGTTCCGCTATCAACCATACGTCTTTATTCTTCTCTTTTAAGATGCTGCTGCACGGTGCGTTATTGTTTGTCGATAGAAGACAACAACGCTTGGGCGAATTTCTCGGCAAAAGCCTGACGTTGCGCGGCAGGAATATTCTGATTCAGGATATTGGTGGCGACGTTACCGACCACCATGAGCGACAAATCTGTTGACGCATCGTGTTGTTCTAACACATTGACAACATCACTGATGATGCGTTCCACTTGTTTGTCGTCATACTTTGAAGTTACAGGCATAAATTCGTCTTGTCGTAATAAAACCAAAGCTGCGTATAATAACCCACACTTTAGTCTTACTGAAAATCTTTTCAATCATGAGCCTCACGCTTTCTAACGTAATATTGCATCAAATCGTTAAGCAAGATGATGATTCGCTTAACGTTCATCTTCGTGACGGACCGTTACCGCTCAACGATCAAACTGACAATCTGATGGCCGATGTACATCGGGTATATCACGCAAAAGCAGGCAAAGGGTTTGCTTTATTTGACACTGACAGTGAATTTCAGCAGTGGTTAAAGGAATATCGTGACCAAGCCCTCGACTTTCGCACTTTTTCTGAAAAAGCTGTCSAACGTCTGCGTAATGAACTTGCTAAGTACCCCTTTGCCGACAGCGGTACATTAATTATGGCGCATTATCGTGCGCTTGCGACCGATTATCTGTTTATTGGAGTGGTCGAATCTAAGCACAGTTTGCGGGTGACGGATGAGCTTGACGTCAATGCGACTGAGTACCTTGACGTGAGTA
This sequence comes from Salinivibrio sp. IB872, assembly GCF_001995345.1. Classification (NCBI taxonomy): domain Bacteria; kingdom Pseudomonadati; phylum Pseudomonadota; class Gammaproteobacteria; order Vibrionales; family Vibrionaceae; genus Salinivibrio; species Salinivibrio sp. IB872. The sequence goes on from NZ_MUFO01000009.1 coordinate 78,654, forward strand.
AGATGGATATTGCGGCGCGCATCGATCTCTCCACATGGGAGACCGACGCAGACTCCAACCGATATTTGTCCTTCATCAAAGGCCGAGTCGGACGCAAAATTGCTGACTTTTTCCTCGACTTCTTGCAAGCGCAAGTGGGCATGGACAGTAAACAGCAAAACCAAGTGTTGATGCAGGCCGTGGAAGATTACTGCGATGATGCGCGTTTGGAAAAAGAAGAAAAGAACGCGTATCGCAAGCAGGTCTTTGATTATTGTAATGATCAACTTAAATCAGGTGATGAAGTGGTAGTGAAAGAGCTTGCTCAAGAATTACCGCCAACGCCTGACGGTGTCGATTTCTACCAGTATGCCAATCAACAAGGTTATGAGCTTGAAGAGCAATTTCCTGCCGATCGGACGACCATGCGAAAACTTACCAAATTTGTAGGGGCTGGTGGCGGCTTATCGGTAAACTTCGATGCCATGCTGTTAGGTGAACGCGTCTTTTATGATCCAGAGACCGATACCCTGACTATCAAAGGCACTCCGCCTAATCTGCGTGATCAACTGCAGCGACGATTAACCAGTCGCGACGACTAATCATCAAGACCAAAGTGATCGATGAGGCTAATCAGTAATGGGTGAATTTTCACCCATTTCTTTTTGGTCCGATCCCGTTTTCGTCGATCCACGCTGAATTGTTCCTTCTTCCTTGTTCACAGATTGACCTTGAGTGCCTAAAACGTAAACGAAACGTTATTTAAACGTCACTCAAATGTCATGAGTGACCTCACTGGCACAAGGAAAGAGGTTGAACAATGAAAAAGCTGACATTGTCTGCAATTGCACTATCGATCACGTTAGTGAGTGCAGCTCACGCTGCCCCTGAAGTGATTAAGTTCTCCCACGTGGTGGCAGAAAACACGCCCAAAGGACAAATGGCGCTGCATTTCCGAGATCTTGTCGCTGAGCGTATTGGTGACAAATACGAAGTGGAAGTGTATCCAAACTCACAATTGTTTGGTGACGGCAAGGAGATGGAAGCGCTCCTACTTGGTGATGTCCAGTTTATTGCCCCTTCTTTATCTAAATTCTCCAAGTACACCAAAAAACTCCAAGTCTTCGATTTGCCATTTTTGTTTGAGGACATGGAAGCGGTTGACCGTTTTCAGCAATCAGATGCGGGGCAATCGTTGCTGCAGTCGGTCAAAAGCAAAGGCATGATCGGGCTGGGCTATCTGCATAACGGCCTCAAGCAATTGTCTGCCAGTGAGCCACTACGGGTACCGAGTGATGCGTCTGGTAAGAAATTCCGCATCATGAGTTCGGATGTGTTGGCGGCACAATTTGATGCGGTAGACGCGGTGCCGCTTAAAAAGCCCTTCTCAGAAGTCTTTACCCTTCTACAAACCCGAGCCATTGATGGCCAAGAGAATACCTGGTCAAACATTTATTCGAAGAAGTTCTTTGAAGTTCAGCCTTATATCACAGCCTCAAATCATGGTGTGCTTGATTACATGGTTACCACCTCGGCGGAATTTTGGATGCAACTCCCAGATGCTGACCGTGAAGTGCTGAAAAAAGCGTTGGATGAGTCAGTGGCTTATGGCAATCAAATTGCGCAACAAAAAGCAGATGATGACCGCCAGAAGATCATTGACTCAGGACGCAGCCAAATTCTCACTTTGACCGATAAAGAGCGTGGTGAGTGGGTCGAAGCTATGCAGCCAGTGTGGCAGCAATTTGAGGATGAGATTGGTGCTGACTTGATTCAAGCGGCGGTACAAGCCAATCAATAATATCTAGCCGGGGATACCCCGGCTTTTGTTTTATCTCCGGTCTGACCGGGTTCATCCGTAGGGAGTGTAGGATGATCAAGTTCTTGCATCGATTCGAAGAAACCGTCATTGGGCTACTGCTGGTGGCGACGACCTTGTTGGTCTTTGTGGAGGTGGTGCTGCGTTTCTTCTTTAACGAAGGCTTACTTTGGGCACAAGAGGCCACCTTGTATTTATCGGCCTGGATGGTGCTGATTGGCGCGTCATGGGGGATCCGAGAAGGCGCGCATATTGGGGTAGATGCCTTGGTGAAAACCTTTTCACCGTCACTGCAAAAGACAGTGACCTTAATCGCACTGGCGCTCGCCATGGTGTACTGCGTGCTGTTTTTCTATGGCAGTTGGGTCTACCTGAGCAAGATGAAGCTGATTGCGATTGAAATGGAAGATATTCCGATAGAAAAGTGGAAAGCCATGCTGTGCTTGCTGATCGGGTTCGCTTTGCTTGGACTGCGCATGATCACTGTGGCTATCGAAGTCATTCAAGGCAAGCGTCTGGGGTTTGGCTTTGCTGATGAAGCGAAGGAGAGCATGCATCTCGCTGAAGAAGGTGTTGAGGGTATGCCAACAAGCCGTCCAGCGGAAGGCAAGGAGGAATCAAAATGACCATTGCGGTTTTGTTTGGGTTATTGTTTTTGTGCATGTTCATGGGCATGCCCATTGCCATTGCGCTGGGGTTATCGAGTGTCAGTACTATTTTGCTGTTCTCCAATGATTCCCTTGCCTCGATTTCTCTGAAACTTTTTGAAGCGACGACGCACCATTACACGCTGTTGGCGATTCCTTTTTTCATCCTCTCTTCTGCCTTTCTCTCAACAGGAGGAGTGGCGCGTCGGTTAATTAATTTTGCAGTTGATTGCGTCGGCCATGTACGTGGTGGATTAGCGATGGCATCTGTCATGGCGTGCATGCTGTTTGCGGCTGTCTCTGGTTCATCGCCTGCAACGGTTGCAGCCATTGGATCGATTGTGATTGTTGGGATGGTAAGAGCAGGCTATCCAAAAGCGTTTGCCGCTGGGGTAATCGCCAATGCGGGCACCTTGGGGATATTGATCCCACCGTCAATTGTGATGCTGGTATATGCGGCGGCAACGGAAGTGTCTGCCTCGAAGATGTTTATGGCGGGCTTTATTCCTGGCTTAATGATGGGCGGGATCCTGATGGTCGCGATTTACATTGTCGCACGCATTAAAGGCTTACCCTCGCAACCTTTCCCAGGCGTTAGCGCAGTGCTTGGCTCAGGGGCGCGAGCGATGGGCGGGCTCATGCTTATCATCATTGTGTTGGGCTCTATCTATGGTGGCATAGCCAGCCCGACTGAAGCGGCTTCAGTTGCGGCTGTGTACGCATGGTTGGTGAGTGTGTGGGGATACCGTGATATCGGACCGCTGAAAGACACCCCGTGGCGTGTTGAGGGCGAGTCATCAATTCGTGCTTGGGGGCGTAATATCGTCCAGCTGCCGTGGGTGATGATACGCTCGGTAACCGATAAAGAAGTGGCCCATGTGGTAAAAGATGCCGCCAAGGTTAGCATTATGCTGCTCTTTATCATTGCCAATGCGATGTTGTTTGCTCATGTTCTGACCACTGAGCGTATTCCACATACCATTGCTGAAAGCATTGTGGCATGGGGGCTGCCTGCATGGGGCTTTTTAATTGTGGTCAATATTCTCCTATTGATTGCGGGAAACTTTATGGAACCGTCGGCGATTTTGTTGATTATGGCGCCGATTTTGTTCCCTATCGCCATGCAGTTGGGCATCGACCCCATTCATTTGGGGATCATTATGGTGGTCAATATGGAAATCGGGATGCTGACCCCACCGGTTGGGCTGAACCTATTTGTGACGGCGGGGATTACTGGTGAGTCCATTGGTTGGGCAATCAAGGCGGCGCTGCCTTGGCTAAGCTTGCTACTGGTGTTCTTAATGCTGATTACCTACATTCCGCAAATTTCGCTCTTTTTACCTGAGTACCTCGATTCACTGCGCTAGCGAGAGTCGAGTGCTTGGTATGCAAACAAAGAAGGCGCCGATTCGGCGCCTTCAGATTGCTGACGAACCCCGCCTTTTTAGGCGGGGTTCTTTTTGATAAGCGGCCGTAGGCCGCGATCGCGATATTTTTTGTTAGAGAGTGGTCGTTACCGACCAACGCCTAAATTGGCGGATAGAAGCCAGTATTTGCCTTATATCCGCCAGGTTAAAGCCACATTTTCTTAGATAGCTCACCAC
>NZ_MUFO01000090.1:0-2620 GCF_001995345.1 Salinivibrio sp. IB872
GTTTAACCAGACGCTTGGTTCGGCGGCTATCACCTAATTCGGTATGGTAGAAGGTATCCTTGGCCCATTGCTCAGCATCTGTTGAAAACATAGTCACTTACCTCAACTTATGATTTTTTGTTGAGATCAGTCAGGCAGATAAAGGTTCAAAAAAAATCCCTCGATTCTCATCGAGGGATTTGTGTAGGAAAGCCAGGCAGAAACGGGCTTTATCCTCAAGCGACCACTAAATGCGTGGATCATTATCCGCCATCTGTACGGGTAACGTCTGAATAGGCGCTTCACACAGGTACCAATAATGAAAATCACCATTTGGTGGAACACCAATTGGCTCTTCACGCATAATCATAAGGCCATGATTCATCAACTTTTTGTTGATAGTTCGTATCGCATTAGAGGGGTTTGAAATATCAGTCACCATCCTGATTTGATGGGTATTGATAAGAGGGGTGTCAGCGACGGCTACGAAGACCTTAGCCATTTTGGTTTCTCTGGAGCCTTGATAGAAGAGCCAAGATAAGCGTGCTATTTCAGCGCTACCTAAAGACACGGGAGCCGTGTGTAACGACCGAAGTCGCGGTTTCGAATAATTCATAATTTAAGATTTCCGTATTAAATACAAATTTATACCCAAAAAAGCGACATTTTGGCATAAAGCCGCTATTTCAGTATCTAACGTGACTTTTAGGTCACAAAAAGCATACTAACAAAAACCAAACATAACACAAATACCCCGCCCAAAAAAAATGGGCAGGGTGTCTGCTGTGTTTCTTCAAGTTATGCCTGCTCGAAGAACACTTTTTAATACGGAAAACGTAAAGTAACTTTACAAGGTCGAATGTAAGGCCTGTCGACAGGGGTGTCAAACTGTCACCCCCCTGTACTTTTATTGACCACCATTCGTGGTGAAACCATTGGTTTTCTACCACAGAAAGTGACTAAAACGCTTCTCACGGCGTTTTTTAGCAACCGAGCAAGGAGTTAAGCTAACTTAACTCTTATCTCTTTACACAGGGCGCAAAAAGGCGCAATAAAATATTTATTTTATAAATGATTTTTTTGTGACTTACCGCACAGGATACTTATATACAGTAGAAAACCGGTCATACCCTGTATCTTCTGTCCTATGAAAAACCTCCCAACCCACCCACACGGAAAAACCAACACCGCGAAGGAAAATAGAGGCATATGGCCAATTCACCCGCCGCGCCCGACAGCAACAAGGCATTGCCGCCGCCAAACAAGCCGGCAAATACAAAAGGCGCCAACCCGATAGCGAACGTCACCAAAAAGTGCACCGCTACCGAGAAATGGGAATGAGCTTAAAAGAAGTGGCCGACGCGACCGGCTACAGCCGATCGCAAGTGTGTCGGATTTTGGCGAAGGACTCGACGATTACCTGAAAAACAATGGTTCATTTTCCCAGTCGGCAGGGAAGCCCATCGACGGCATAAAACGCTTAGCCACTGGATAACGCTCAAATAAGTCAACCAATGCGGGGCCCAATGGAGCGTCATAGCCCAAGCCGTTATAAAGCTGTTGGACGGCAGCCAGCACCGTGTAAAGGCGGTTCAGTTGGTCTTCTTCGCGCTTGGTTGGATCCGAGCGGGTACGCACTAACGCCACATCGGGAGACAAAATACGCTTAATCCCTGTAGGTGCCGGTAAGTTGCGGTTAAATAGGCGTGAGTGATGCGCACAGTGGTTGCGTACTTGGTGAATAGCATCCACCCAAGCGCACAAGGTTTGGTACTTTTCGACATTCAAGGTTTTCGCAAAGCGGTTCATCTTTAGTGCATTCACCTGATCGCTTTGCAAACTGCGCATCAGCTTAGAGACATTACCGAATGTCATCAGCTCAATAGCGACCCAGCCCGGGGGCAGATCGCGAAAGAACGGGCAATAGTCGTTGTAATACTTGCTGCGATAATGCTCAGCGAACTGCTCTTTGGAGTCTTTGAACATATCCCGTACACGACTGACTGTTTTGACCTGCTCGCCGTTTTCCTTAAATAAAGCCGAATCCAGATACCAGAAGCGATTCTTGGTTTGCTTGGTCATCCACTCCTCAAAACCAGAGCGGATCCCCACTTCTACTTTACCCACCACATCAAACACCAAATTACGTAGCGCTTCATCAAACTGATAAAGGGCATAGCATTGCTCGAACGTGGTGCCGGTTTGATAACGACGAGGGTGGGAGAGCGACTCAGAGAACGGCAGCAAGTACGCTTTAAATCGGTAGTAACTGCACCGTTTAAGTACCCGAGCGGCAAAATCACGATCAGCAACGGTGATCCCTTGGGCAACCAGCTTATCGCACAGCTCAGCAGCACTCATATAAGGCTTGTTATAAGGCACGCGCGCAGACAAAACGGACATCCTTGAGGCAAAAAAAAAGCTTCCACTCTTACGGGCGGCGTGCGCACCTGGAGGAAGCCATTGATAACTTGATTATGTGGGCGACGCGGGCCGTTGTCAACAGATACCAGCCCCACCACGACCAGCCCGCCGCGCCCCGCCGGAAATAGTCAATGGTAACGCGAGGGTGAGCTAAGGCACGAACGCAAAACCGAGCACCCAAGGCCCACAATCAAAGAAGCGGGGCGCAGCCTGGGCG
>NZ_MUFO01000091.1:0-2349 GCF_001995345.1 Salinivibrio sp. IB872
TATCAGCATTATCAGGCATAACGATCGCTTTGTTTCTAGTGTTTTTATACACTGGCGTTTATCAGCATTATCAGGCATAACGATCGCTTTGTTTCTAGTGTTTTTATACACTGGCGTTAAATTCGTTGGACAAGGATAAAGCTGATGAAAACGCTTAAAGCGAGTTGCCTGTGCGGAAAAATACACCTCTCTTTCCCGGATGAATTTCTTTATATGGGGAATTGCCATTGCTCTGAGTGCCGCAAATTTACTGGCGCTGATTATTCATCCGTGGGTGGCATTGAAAAGAGTAAAGTGGCTATTGTGTCGGGCGCGTCAGATATCCGCTATTACCCCAAAAGTGACGAAACCGAACTTGCCTTTTGCGCGCACTGCGGAGCCAGTTTGTTTTCACACAAAGTGAAGAAAGGGCTTTTCAATATTCGGCTTGGCATCCTCGATACGGCACCGCGCCATGCCCCGGACTTTCACATTCATATCGCGTCCAAAGCGCCTTGGCACTCGCCCAATGAAGCGTTGAAACAATTCGAACATGGACCTGACTGATGGGAGAGACTATGCAACTGTTAGTGCGCCCTCTTACGACCCACGATCGAGAGGCGTTACTCGCGTTTGAGCAGACTAATCGAACCTATTTTGAAACCTTCGTTGATAGTCGCGGAGACGCCTTTTATAGCCTCGATGGCGTTGCTGAGCATATTGAGTCACTGCTTATGCTTAACGCGCAAAACGAACACATTCCTATGCTGATTACTGATGCGAGCCAAGCCATTATTGGTCGCGTTAATATTAGTCAAATTGATGCGGTATCAGGGACAGGGTCGTTAGGCTATCGCATAGCTGAGGAGCAAACGGGTAAAGGCGTGGCCTCTCGCGCGGTCAAATATGCGTTAGATGTTGCGCGTGAGTATGGGCTAAATACATTGCATGCGCTGGCTGCGACCACCAATATTGCTTCTCAAACCGTACTAACACGCAATGGCTTTATTGAATGTGGCACGGTATCGAATATCGCCCGTGTCGCTGGGCACAATATCGATGGTGTCTGTTACCAAAAGGCGCTGGATTGATTTTAACCGTACTTACTCGTCCTCAATGCGGCAGATTGCATCTGCTCGAGCTGGGGATGCGGGCCGAGGATTTGCTGTGGTAGCGGATGAGGTACGTGCGCTGGCACAAAAAACCACCGCATCGGCGTCAGAAATCAGTGGCCTCATTGATGAAACCCGTACACTCGTCGAGCGGTTGTCGCAATTTAGTGCCAACAAAGCGAGTTGATGACTAGCATCAATACCGTCTTCAATGCCATCATTAGGGAAAAACGATGACAGTAAACAGCGGCACACCCATGGCCGCTCTTTCACAAAGGAAACATGATGGCTGATTTGAACGCACTAAGCTTGTATCACAAAGAACACTGCCCATTTTGTCATAAAGTTCGTGCGGTGATGGCGGAGTTAAAGCTCGATATCCCGCTGGTGGATATGAATTCGAATGCACAAGAGTGGCAGCGCCTACAAACCGAAGGCGGCAAAGGCATGGTACCTTGTCTGCGTATCGACCAAGGCGGTGAGACGCACTGGATGTATGAGTCAGACGATATCATTGAGTACTTGCGCGACAACTTCGCGTAAGTTGCTGGCTTGATACTGAAAGGGACATCGCTTGGGTGATGTCCCCTTCATTCGTTGTGCAATCACTCGATGCCAATGCCTCCACCTTCTTCAACACCCTGTGTGATTTGTCAGCATCAACGCCCGCTGACCTTCCATCACCTGATCCCGAAAACCTGCCATAACAATAAGTGGTTTACCAAACGCTTTTCCCGCGCCTACATGCGCGAGCATGGTCTCTGGGTATGCCGACGTTGCCACGCCTTTATCCATCGTCAATTCAGTGAAAAGCAGTTAGGCCGCTCCTACCACACACTTGATCTGTTGCTCGCAGAACCTGTCATCCAAGATTATGTGACTTGGGCTCGAAAACAGCGATCTTGATGATTTCCTGGCAATCTCCTCTAGTCGTTTGTCGACAATATAGTGTTTCTCGACAATACAATCTGGCTTCAAAAATGCCGATTTAGATATGACAACCATATTGACTCATCGTTAATCTGACCGTAAAGCAACTTCTTGCCTCGCCGAGCAAAAACTTGCTTGTGGCGTGCAAAAAATTGGTCAGTGAGAGAGTAAAGTACTGAATTATATGACTAAAAAAGCTGGCATGCATTTCGCTATATGGGATGGCGAACAGAGGCACCGACTGGACAGCCTCTTCCATTAATTAGAAAGGAGCGATTATGCCAACGCCATGTTATATCTCGATTGAAGGTGAAACTCAGGGTTTGAT
>NZ_MUFO01000092.1:0-4601 GCF_001995345.1 Salinivibrio sp. IB872
GTTTTGACCAACGGAGAGTTGGCCCGTTTGCTGATGCTTTATCAAAAGACTGGGCTTCGAGTGAACGGAGACACGCTCACTGCCGCTTAAAAACTTCACGTAAGCGTCAAAGTTCAGTGAGTTGTAAAACACGCCCGCAAGCTCGGAGAATACATTGCTGCCGTTTTCTGCTTGGGTGCTGAATGTCGCATCACCCATCTTGGCCACAAATGCCGTGTTGATCTCCTCCATGTCTGTATCAATCGTTTCGAATATCACTGCACGTACAAGCACTTGCTGCGGGACGTAGTCCAGTGATTGCACCAGTGTTGCAAGTTCACTTTGCGCAGAACGGGGCGCTGTGACCATCACACCACGACCATTCAAGACAGATTGCGCGACAAATAGGTCAGGTACGCCGAGGCGGGTAGCGTATGACTGGAATGCTGTATTGAGTGATGTCAGCACTGAATCGGCTTTGACGTTGATGAGGCGGTAAACCTTGGTCGTGATGTTGTCTTCGGGTTTGAGTCGGTTTTTGCGGAACACGCGAATGATGTCTTTGTTTTCTTGATACGCAAGGCCGTTTGCGCGGATGACATAGAAGAACACATCACGAAAGTTTGCCGCTCGACCGATGTTATAGATTTTGACATCGCCGTCGATGGATGGGGACGTCACAATGGTTTTGCCCATGACGTCGCTTGCCATGATGAAGAACTGGTCGAGGGTTTTACCCTGTATGTTACTGATAAGCTCCGACGCGGGCGCCTGACACGCGCAGAGCATGAGTAGGGCGATCATTATCCGTTTCATCGTGTGCGTTCATCCTGATTCTTGAAGTAGTTAAAGGTGCCGAACTGGGCAATGTTGAGGCATTCAGAGTGTGAGACGCTGTAGCGCGTACCCTGTTGTGTGTAGCATTTGCACGACATATCAACCGCGTAGCAAAACAGTTGGGGAATATCGAGCTCACCGCGCGCGATGCGGTCGTCAAAGACGGGAGCGGTGAAAGGCAGGGCGTCAACGCGGGGCGTGAACAACTTAAAGTCTGTGTTCGCGAGGCTGTTATCCGATAATGTCGCCGTTTCTGAGTGAGTGACAGTGTCACTGATTGCGGTCTCGGGTGTGTCACTGGTGAACTTGTTAACGAGAAACAAGATACCCGCTGCCATTGCACAGAACGAGAATGCAGCGACGTACAGCGCAAGTTTCACTTTGCGTGGCAGTTTGGGTTTGTGAGTGTGGAGGACAGCGGATAAGTACACACCAAAGAAGCGTTTGTCTTTAGTGATTTTTTTAGAGCCTAATCGCCAGAGCGCTTTGCTGTCGTCCGTTGGAATGAGTTTGTGATCTTCCCAAACCTTGAGATATTTCAGGCCGTAGTTGAGGTAATGTTTGTGATTACCGATACGGCGGCGAATAAACACATCACAATCACGAAAGTCTTGTGAGATAAGGACTAAATCAAAGCCTTTGTGGCGGTGTGTTGCGTACTCCTCAACGGCTTTTGGAACACTCGCCCCCGCGCTCCTCGTTCCCCAGATATCCTGAATTTCGTCAATGACAATCACCGATTCGTGGGGGAGTTCATGCCATTTGTGCGGGTTGTCGAATTGGATCCCTCGCCCCCGCGCTCCTCGTTCCCCAGATATCCTGAATTTCGTCAATGACAATCACCGATTCGTGGGGGAGTTCATGCCATTTGTGCGGGTTGTCGAATTGGATCCAATGCAGGTTTAAATGCTCGACGTGCGCGAACGTGAGTTCATGCTCGGGGATTTCAAGCATGGTGCACACGTCGCGAATCTCTTTGAGAGCACTGGCGGGGTAACAGCGCTTAATCCACTTGAGCCATAGCGCGAACGGTTGATGTTTCTCATATTCGTTCGCGAGGAACGGGAAGTCGCTTAGCTCTGCATAGCGGTCTTCTTTGTGTATGCGTTTTACTTTTTTGTGTATGAGCTGGTTGTCGGTCGATACCATGAACACGCCGTAAAACCAGCCTTTGAAGCTGTCGCACACGTCATAGTCAAAGAACAGCAGCGGCACGCCGTGGTAGTAGCGTTGGCGTCCCTGAAACACGCTTTCTTCGCAGGTGAATTTGACTGCATTGAGGGTTTTGCCGGCACCGGGCAAGCCACTGAATCCGTAGAGCATGATTAACCACCAAAGGTTGTGGGTTTGCGCCAGCTGGAACGGTAAGAACGCGCACCGGACAAGCCTTTGTATGTCGTTGTCCAGACCAGCGTTGAAATAATGATGTTTAAGCCCTTGTCGAGACCGAGCAGGCCAAGGATGCCTGTCATGTCAGACGGAAGCCCACCAATATTGTCTTGGATGTATCCGGNGCAATCGCAACATGGCTGGTTAAAAACTTGATGATTTTAGGGGCGAGTGCGAGTAAAAACGCCCCGATAGAATAAAAGACTGCTGGCATAGTTCCCCCTATGATGTGACGGCACGGCCTACCATGAACATTGAAATCACGGAGCAGAGCAGAATAAGTAGCGGTCGAAGTGTGCTAGCAAGCTCGCAAATCATGTCATACGAGAAGGAGACGCTAGCGCCCAGTACGGAAACTGATTGCGGAGCAGGGCAGCCGCCGGACATTGCAACACTGTGTTTTGTGTTATTGACGATGTTTGAGATATCGACTTCATCTTCTTGCACGAGCACGTCAGCAATCTCGTAATCCGTCATGTTGTCGATTTTTTCTTCTAGCTTTTTGAGGTCGTCAGAAATGCAGGCTTGCTCAAATTGCAGGCGCAGTTGTTCACATTGAATCGGATCACCAGTGCATTGGAAGTTCTGTGCCTGTTCGGTGCAACTCAGCTGAGCGCCATTGGTGTCACCGTCACCATCGCCACAATCGTCGGTGTCTGGGTCACATTCGCCGGACGGGTCACCGTCATCACCGTCACCATCACCCGAGCCATCACCATTCCCGTCACCGTCAGAGTTGCCATCACCGTCGCCATCCGTGTCACCACCGCCTGTATCGCCATTGTCTAAACAATTGGGGTCAAGGCCACAGCTTACCGCGCGTAGTTCTTTGAGCACGTCTTGGGTTGCGCCGAGGGTTTGCTCGTTCCATTGGCTGATATTGTCTAACAGCATACGCTCAGCATTGCGGACTTCTTCCGCCGTGCTCGCCGAGTCAATCAAGATTTGTAGTTTGTCGTTAACGGAGTTGATGCCTGAATCAACAGAGGCAAGGTGTTCGAGTTTGGGGACTATCTCGTTATAGATAGCGGTGTCGATGGCTTGCGTTTTATCGGCCACGTTTTGGATGGAGCTATCAAGGACGGCGGTCTGGTCGTTAATCGCACCAATAATGCCAGCCGTATCAATACCACTGCCGGAGTCTTCACCGCCAGTCGTGCCGCCACTTGTCCCACCAGAAGTACCGCCAGTGGTTCCACCGGATGACGTACCATCACCAGAGCCAGACGAACCATCGTCACCTGTGTCGGTGTCACTGCCCGAGTCTGAGCCATCACCAGAACCGGCACTACCATCAATCGGATCGCCGTATTTTTCAATATCACCGTTTGCTGAAACTGAGCACGTTTGACCTGTATTCGAGAATTGCGCGTTACATGTATCACCCGTACAGAGTTGCAGATCGCCTATTTCAGCGTAACACCCCCCATTGCAAATATTGTTGCCAGGCGAGTTACCGCGTTCGAATGTCACAGGAAACGCGTTAGTATCAGTGCAATCACTGCCTACGGGAAGCGGACCTTCCGGCATATCACAGGTTTGCGTTTCAGCATCACAAAGCTGTACGGTTTCACCATTGATTGGTAACTCAAAGGCGTCATAATCTTTCTTATTGACAAGTGAACACGTTGCTTCTAAACCATAAAACGGGTCAACATACTCAGCATATTGAGAGGTTTCGCGATAATAACCACACTTAAGGCCCACTAAAGGACGGCCCACAGTATCTGTCTTCTTAACAGACTCACACGTCACAGACTTGATAGTCCGCCAGAATGCCGGATCTTTTTTATCCTCAGTGATGCCACTCCAAATACGCTTACCAATGTATAGTTCTTCAGCTCTAGGCTTAATATGGCGAATATTTGCCATTGCTCTCGGATCTGAGCAAGGGCGAGCAGCCACCGCAGAAAAGGTGATAAAAAACAAACAACAAACAAAGTTAACCAATAAACGTCGCATGATTTTCACCGAAACAGTAGAAACAAACCGAGAAAGACAATGCCCGCAACGTACATATCTTGAGTGACCACCATGACGCCTCCAAAAGGGGGCTTTCGCCCCCATGTTTACCGATTAACCAAAGATGGCCGCTTTGACCCATTTGACTGACACGGCCGTCGCCGCACAGCCAATCAAGGCGCCACCGACTGCGACAACTGCTTCACTGATGCCGCTAATCTCGCCAACCGCACCAGCGGTATCAATCGCTGCAAATGCAGGGGACGCACCCAGTGCAACCGCAGTTGCGAGGGTCACTAACAGTTTCTTTTTCATATGTTTATCTCCAAATAAAACGCCGAACGGCGGATAATCCCCAGCACAACACCAAAAACGTGAGTGTGTGGGGCATGATCGCAAGCACGAATTCCATAGAAAGCGGAACTGCGCCAGCT
>NZ_MUFO01000093.1:0-2146 GCF_001995345.1 Salinivibrio sp. IB872
CCTAATTAAACTGGTAATTTTTTTTCCCCGCTGCATCGCAGATGCCATATCAATTGACTCACCAATAGCTTTTAGCCCCTGGGGCTGTTCTGCAGTTTTTATGAACCATTCTTGAAGGTTCCCTCTAAACCAGTATTCTTCTGGGACAGGCCACCCCATTTTATCTTTTCTCCAAGTAATTTCATCTGGTAATTTTTTATCAAAAGCTAATCTAGCTAAGTATTTTGTCCAGCCATTATGTATTTTGTAGCATGCGGGAACTCGAGCTAAGAATTCAACCAATCTGTAATCCATAAATGGCATTCTTGACTCGATGCTATAGGCCATCGAGGTATGATCTGCATAATGCAATAATGTTACAAGTCCTTTTTCAAAAGAGTTTTTTAGCTCTAAATTTAACTCAGAGGGTGGTTGACGGCGCTTTATTCCTATGAATAGGGACTGATAGATTTCCTTACCAAGGAAAAATCTACAGTTAGCCATAAGGAATCCTATAATAACTATATTTCTCGAGCCCGGAATTCTAAGCAAGTTAAATACTTCTTTATAAAGATCAAATATTGATATAGAAGTCATATAACTAGCTATATATGGCAGATAACCAGCTAGCTGTTCGTCCGCGCCTTGTCCATCTAGCGTTACCGTTACACCTGTATCTTTTACTTTCTTGAAGGTATGCCAACCAGACATGCAGGTGCTTTCTGGTGGGTTTTCCATATGCCAAATGACTTTTTCAAGCTCATCGGGCACATCTTTTTCATTAGGTTCTATTTGATTTGAATTAACATTTAGTTCTTTTGCCAACAAATCTATAAACTCACTTTCGTCACAGTCCTGTGTGCCATTTGATTTGTAGACTGATGAAAATGTTTCTTGTAGGTCAGCTTTACCTTGAGCTTTTAACTGTTCGTTTACTAAGTAAACAATCGAGCTACTATCTAAACCGCCTGAAAGTGCAGAGCCAACTTTAACATCAGCTCTGAGACGCAGTCTCACTGAATCAGCCAAGAGATCATAATACTGATCTGCGTATTCTTTGGCCTTAATAGGGCAGAAACGTTCTCTACTGGTGTTAGTGGTTAGTTCCCAATAACGTGTAAACTGGGGTTGACCGAGCAGTTGTTCTTTAGTACCAAGGAAGTAATGGGCAAAGGGAAAACGATAGACGTTGGCGAAGGCCGTTTCTGCATCGTACTCATTGGGGCCATTATCCAGGTAGTTTTTCAGGTAGCTTTTGTTAGGCGCTTTTTCTACAAGACCGCTGGCATAGATGCCTTTCACTTCACTGCAAAATACGAAGTTGTTATTATCACAATAGTAATAGAGTGGTTTTATTCCAAATCTATCACGTGATATAAAAAAAGTTTCATTCTGTTTATCATAAAGAACGAAAGCCCACATACCATTAAAGCTTTTAACGCAATCACTTCCCCATAAGTCATACGCGGCCATTATTACCTCAGTATCAGTCTCATTACTGAAGGAGTAACCCGCTTCAATCAACTCTTGTTTGAGTTCAAGATAATTATATATTTCGCCATTAAAAACAGTTACATACCTATCTTGATATTCCATGGGTTGCTTTCCATGGTCACTCAAATCGACAATTGCTAATCTACGATGGCCGAAAGCGATATCGTCCTCATAATAGTAACCTTCACCATCTGGGCCACGATGAGCGATGGCATCGGTCATTTTCTTTAGTGGTGATTTTTCGACTGACTCTCTGGCAATATAACCAGCAATTCCACACATATTAAACCTTAATTTTCATCGACATTAGACTTGTATTCTTTTATAAAGCAGCTGACTTAGACCCTTTGAGAATAAGGGAAAAATAAATCAAATATAGAACCACTTCATGTATGACAAAGCCTATGAAAAAATGCTCTATTGATAGGGAAGAGCAGAAATATAGCGTAACGCTAATCGTAAATAAATAAAGTACCTGCCAACAAACACCAAGCTTTATGTTCTTTTCTAGCCCTAAAACCGCACTTAGTGGACTAACAGCAAATCTAATAGCAACTGCGATCACCAAGTATCCTGCAAAGGTTCCAGCTTGACTCCATTCGGAACCGAACACAACAGAAAACAAGGATTCACCCCAAAAAAATAATATAGGCACCGCTGGTAAATAAAGAAT
>NZ_MUFO01000094.1:0-2057 GCF_001995345.1 Salinivibrio sp. IB872
CATAAAGTAGGGTTCGGATTTTTATGATACCCAACCGATTGATGATACCAATTGTGATGCCAAAAGGAGTGAATAGTATGGGACGGACATTCGCTTATTGTCGTGTATCGACTAGCGAGCAAACTGTGTCAAATCAGATCTTAGCTATCAGAAATGCTGGCTACGATGTTCAAGAACACCGAATTGTACATGAAACAGTTTCTGGTAGTGTGCCTGCAACTGAACGACGTGAGTTCAAAATGTTGATTGAGCATAAACTAGAGCCAGGGGACAAACTAGTTGTATTAAAGCTAGATCGACTTGGCAGAGATAACATCGATGTTCAGCATACGATCAGTATGCTGTTAGAGAAGGGCGTTACACCAATTTCTCTGGATCTGCCGACCGCTGATCTAAGCTCAGCGGAAGGACGATTGATGCTGCAAATGTTCTCAGCATTTGCTGAATTTGAGCGAAACCGAATTCGAGAGCGGACGCTAGAAGGTCAGGCTAGGGCTAAGTCTGAAGGTAAGCGGATTGGTAGACCAGAAGCACTAACCACTACTCAAAAAGTCCAAGAATGTAGGGCAAGGGGGCTGAGTCAATCTAAGACAGCAAATGCTCTTGGCATCTCGATCCCAACGGTTAAGCGGCATTGGAACAAGCGGTTAACTGAAAGTATTCAATGAAGAACAATGTTCCATGATACCGAGAGGTGGAGATCTACCAGTCAGTAGTAGTTATTAGCTAAGAGGTTTAAACGATATTGTAAGAACCTTGTTCTTCCTTAACGCAAGGCTACTAAGATATCACGCTGATATTTGATACAAGAACATTGTTCTGACTGGAAAATCGGATAACCTTTTTGTTAGGAAACGACGCTGACAGAAAGGGATGCTTGTGGGCTTATTCATCAATACTCAAAAACTAACGGTAGCAAAAGAGGATCACTTAACTGAGTTCTTCGCTTCGGCGTTAACGTCTTCAGAACGTTTCAATCGAGCATTTGTTAGGTTGATTTTTGGAGACGAAGATAGCAGGTTGATCAGCAAGGTCGAAACACAAGTTATCTATCCAGGATGCCGACCAGACATGCGTCTGATATTAAATGATGGTTCAATTGCTCTCTGTGAGAATAAACTCGATGCTGCCGAAACGATCGGTAATGTTGAGAGTGGCAACCTCTTTCAATTGGAGCGATATCTGCAACTGCCAGTGGATCATGTGATTTATATTCGCTCTGAGTTACTTCCGCCTTCATACCAAGTTATGAGCCATCCTAAGTATCTATCGCCGATAGAAAAGCCTCATTATTTGTGGCGTGATATTTACCCTTTGTTATGCGAAGACTCCAATCCAATCGCCAAAGAATTACGAGGTGGTTTTAAGAGCATGGGATTTGTTCCTGCTCACCCAGTGATTGGTGATCTGACACGCAATGCTCCTAGAGCACAAAGAGAGAATTTCTCTAAATTTTGGATGCCGACAACGACTGCGGCCATTCAACAAGGTTGGAAAGTAGCAATTGGAGATGTAGTAGAACGATACTTTTACCATGAAACAGCAGAGCTTGCGCGGGAGGTGTTCGTAAGTCCAATAAACCCTACCCGATTTTTGATTCGTTACACACCGCAAAAATCTCAATGTGACGCTCTATTAAGCGCACTCGATACCGTTAAAAGTGAAGCCGAAGCAGTGGTAGTAGTAACGAAAAAAACGGTGTCACGAGCGAGTGGATTGGTCACTGTTATAGATGTTGAAACTCCAATGAACAATGTTCTCCCAGATCAACTAAAAACAGTGGAACAGATAGAGTCTAAGCTCAAAGCGTATGTATTGCCTTATCTGACGCTAGCTTTTAAGTAACACCTGTTTTGATTTTATGTGAATAACTATCTCGACAGTGAGATGATGTTTACTTGGAACAATGTTCTTATCGCAATCTTAAAATAGTAAAGATTGGGTATTTGATTAATCAATAAAAAACTGTGGAAGAACAATGTTCCGAATGATAAGTCAGAGAACCTTTCTTTTAATAAGAGAGGCTTTCAGAGAGTAGTGCTTGTGGAGTTAATAAT
>NZ_MUFO01000095.1:0-4415 GCF_001995345.1 Salinivibrio sp. IB872
TAAACCTCGTACATCGCGACGCCTCGCCATACTGCTCAAAAGCAAACCTGCACCGCGCCAAATACCGCACCGAAACCAACAAAGCCATGTTGCAAAACACAGTTGCGGTTGACGAATCCGACCCTGACAACTTCTTCACCTTGTTTGAGCTGGCCGCCAAATCTCCGTCTAACGAACACATTCGCATGTGCGAGATGTTCACCCGTTTACGCGGGTTTGAAGAAATCGCGCAGGAACTGGGGCACGACGCCACTTTTATTACTGCTACCTGCCCTAGCCGCTTTCATGCGGTGAGCCAAGGTGAACCCAACCCCAAATGGTTAGAAGCTGGCAAGCCCACAACCCAAGACGCCCACGATTACCTGTGCGGCGTTTGGCAAAGCGTTCGAAAAGCCCTCGATAAGCTCAAAATCAAATTTTACGGAATGCGTGTTGTCGAGCCGCATCACGACGGCTGTCCGCACTGGCACATGTTGCTGTTCTGCGACCCGCGCCATACCGACACCATCATCGACGTGTACCGCCGTTTATCACTGCACGATTCACCCACCGAGCAAGGTGCAAAACGCCGCCGTTTTGTGGTGGAGCGTATCGACTGGTCACGCGGGAGCGCCGTTGGCTATATCGCCAAATACCTCAGCAAGAATATCAGCGGCCAACATATCGCGAGCGATAAAGAGACGTCGCTTAACGGCACCGACGCAGCCAACGCCGTCCGCACCTTTGCCCGTGTGAATGGCCTGCGCCAATTTCAATTCTTTGGTGGCCCATCGGTCACGACTNACCATCAACGACGTGTACCGCCGTTTATCACTGCACGATTCGCCCACCGAGCAAGGTGCAAAGCGCCGCCGTTTGGTGGTTGAGCGTATCGACTGGTCACGCGGGAGCGCCGTTGGCTATATCGCCAAATACCTCAGCAAGAATATCAGCGGCCAACATATCGCGAGCGATAAAGAGACGTCGCTTAACGGCACCGACGCAGCCAACGCCGTCCGCACCTTTGCCCGTGTGAATGGCCTGCGCCAATTTCAATTCTTTGGTGGCCCATCGGTCACGACTTGGCGCGAGCTGCGCCGCATACGCACCGAATTTCAAAAGGACGATGCCATGTTTGCAGATTTAGATGAAGCGCAGTGGTTCGCGGTCGAAAGTGTCCGCCGTGCCGCTGATGCGGGAGACTGGAAAGCGTTTTGCTACGCAATGGGCGGCGTGTTCGTTAAGCGCAATCAACAACTATTGCGTCCCCACTACCACGTTCCCCACATCATGGATGCCTTGCTCGAAGAATTTGTCCCGAAAAAGACGCGGTTCGGTGACAACGCGACAGCACGCATCACCGGATTGACCTTTCACTCCATGTTTATTCTSACCCGCTTYAAGACATGGCGCCTAGAGAGCAAGCAACGTTATCTGCGCAGCCACAAAACCATTTTGACCGAAGTGACCGACATCTTTGATGTTCTGGAAGCCGAGGAAGAATATCGCCGCATGTCGGATGCCCGTTATGACGAACTCGCCGCCCAAGTCGAACGCTACGACGATTTAATCGCGCTGGCAYTTGAGGCCGACGAGCAGCAGCAGATCGCGTGGGCGGAGGCAAGCGCAGCGCCGCCCGCGTGAGCTGCCTTGGACTTGTGTCAATAACTATCACCCCATGAACAAAGGAACCCAAACATGATTATTTCAGGCCAGATTCTTAGCGAAACCGATTTACAAATTAAGACTCGCACCAACCCCAACACGGGGTTGCGATGTCCGGTTTTAACCTCGTTGAGCTACCTAAACAGGCTTAACGATGTACGTCTTGGTTTGCGAGCAACCCTTTAACGGTACGTTCTGCGCCTCTGGTGCGCAGGCTGTGACCCTCGATACTTTGCTCGCCCAAGCTGGCGCAGTTCCGCTTTCTATGGAATTCGTGCTTGCCATCATGCCCCAGACACTCACGTTTTTGGTGTTGTGCTGGGGATTATCCGCCGTTCGGCGTTTTATTTGGAGATAAACATATGAAAAAGAAACTGTTAGTGACCCTCGCAACTGCGGTTGCACTGGGTGCGTCCCCTGCATTTGCAGCGATTGATACCGCTGGTGCGGTTGGCGAGATTAGCGGCATCAGTGAAGCAGTTGTCGCAGTCGGTGGTGCCTTGATTGGCTGTGCGGCGACGGCCGTGTCGGTCAAGTGGGTCAAAGCGGCCATCTTTGGTTAATCCGTAGCATGGGGGCGAAAGCCCCCTTTTGGGAGGCGTCATGGTGGTCACTCAAGATATGTACGTTGCGGGCATTGTCTTTCTCGGTTTGTTTCTACTGTTTCGGTGAAAATCATGCGACGTTTATTGGTTAACTTTGTTTGTTGTTTGTTTTTTATCACCTTTTCTGCGGAGGCTGCTCGCCCTTGCTCAGATCCGAGAGCAATGGCAAATATTCGCCATATTAAGCCTAGAGCTGAAGAACTATACATTGGTAAGCGTATTTGGAGTGGCATCACTGAGGATAAAAAAGATCCGGCATTCTGGCGGACTATCAAGTCTGTGACGTGTGAGTCTGTTAAGACGACAGATACTGTGGGCCGTCCTTTAGTGGGCCTTAAGTGTGGTTATTATCGCGAAACCTCTCAATATGCTGAGTATGTTGACCCGTTTTATGGTTTAGAAGCAACGTGTTCACTTGTTAATAAGAAAGATTATGACGCCTTTGAGTTACCAATCAATGGTGAAACCGTACNACAGCTTTGTGATGCTGAAACGCAAACCTGTGATATGCCGGAAGGTGCGCTTCCTGTAGGCAGTGATTGCACTGATACTAACGCGTTTCCTGTGACATTCGAACGCGGTAACTCGCCTGGCAACAATATTTGCAATGGGGGGTGTTACGCTGAAATAGGCGATCTGCAGCTCTGTACGGGTGATACATGTAACGCGCAATTCTCGAATACAGGTCAAACGTGCTCAGTTTCAGCAAACGGTGATATTGAAAAATACGGCGATCCGATTGATGGTAGCACCGGTTCAGATGATGGCTCAGACTCCGGCAGTGACACCGACACAGGTGACGACGGTTCGTCTGGCTCTGGTGATGGTTCGTCATCCGGTGGAACCACTGGCGGTACTTCTGGTGGGACAAGTGGCGGCACCTCTGGCGGTGAAGACTCCGGCAGTGGCATTGATACGGCTRGCATTATTGGTGCGATTAACGACCAAACCGCAGTCCTTGATAGCTCAATCCAAAACGTGGCCGATAAAACGCAAGCCATCGACACCGCTATCTATAACGAGATAGTCCCCAAACTCGAACACCTTGCTTCAGTTGACCAAGGCATCAACTCCGTTAACGACAAGCTACAAATTTTGATTGACTCTGCCAGCACGGCGGAAGAAGTCCGTAACGCTGAGCGTATGCTGTTAGACAATATCAGCCAATGGAACGAGCAAACCCTCGGCGCAACTCAAGACGTGGTCAAAGAGCTACGCGCTGTAAGCTGTGGCCTTGACCCCAATTGTTTAGACAATGGCGATACGGGCGGTGGTGACACGGATGGCGACGGTGATGGCAGCTCTGACGGTGACGGGAATGGTGATGGCTCGGGTGATGGTGACGGTGATGACGGTGACCCGTCCGGCGAATGTGACCCCGACACTGAAGAATGTGGCGATGGTGACGGTGACACCAATGGCGCTCAGCTGAGTTGCACCGAACAGGCACAGAACTTCCAATGCACTGGTGATCCGATTCAATGTGAACAACTGCGCCTGCAATTTGAGCAAGCCTGCATTTCTGACGATCTCAAAAAGCTAGAAGAAAAAATCGACAACATGACGGATTACGAGATTGCTGACGTGCTCGTACAAGAAGATGAAGTCGATATCTCAAACATCGTCAATAACACAAAACACAGTGTTGCAATGTCCGGCGGCTGCCCTGCTCCGCAATCAGTTTCCGTACTGGGCGCTAGCGTCTCCTTCTCRTATGACATGATTTGCGAGCTTGCTRGCACACTTCGACCGCTACTTATTCTGCTCTGCTCCGTGATTTCAATGTTCATGGTAGGCCGTGCCGTCACATCATAGGGGGAACTATGCCAGCAGTCTTTTATTCTATCGGGGCGTTTTTACTCGCACTYGCCCCYAAAATCATCAAGTTTTTAACCAGCCATGTTGCGRTTGCGCTCGGTTTTTCGCTTGTCGCGTACACAGGGTTAGATATGGGCATCGACCAACTGACCGGATACATCCAAGASAATATTGGTGGGCTTCCGTCTGACATGACAGGCATCCTTGGCCTGCTCGGTCTCGACAAGGGCTTAAACATCATTATTTCAACGCTGGTCTGGACAACGACATACAAAGGCTTGTCCGGTGCGCGTTCTTACCGTTCCAGCTGGCGCAAACCCACAACCTTTGGTGGTTAATCATGCTCTA
>NZ_MUFO01000096.1:0-1629 GCF_001995345.1 Salinivibrio sp. IB872
GCCCTAACATTTTATTAGTGCGCGTGCTCGATTTGTCAAAACCGTTATACGCCCTGTTCTATCCATAACCTCATGATAAGCATGCGGTTTTTCCATCTCTCTCATCAAGCTCTCTTCGGTGATAGTGTGCATGCCGCCTATCCCGGTTGAGGTGTTCACATTATCCCGCGCTTGTAATTTTRACCGATTGATTATTCCTGTTTTTTATTTTTTCGCCTAAGGAAAGTGTGAATCGGTCATGAGAAAGCGTGCATCCATGTGGGTGCTTTTGTTGAATTCCACGCTACCGCCCTTCGGTTGGCGGCGTCCAAAAGGCCATGTAACAGACAGAAATATAAGGGTAAGCGTACCAGAGTGCAGAATAGCTGTTTAGACACAAGCGCCTAAAATGTTGGTGAGGTCAGGATTTGGAAGTTTGCGGGGGCATAGATGCAAAAAATCCGCTGAACAATCAGCGGCTTTTCGGTATGTGGCGGAGAGATAGGGATTTGAACCCTAGAAGGGCTATTAACCCTTGCCGGTTTTCAAGACCGGTGCTTTCAACCACTCAGCCATCTCTCCGGAACGGTGCGTATACTAGAGGCTGCTCAGAGCGATGTAAAGTCCATTTTTACTTTTCAGCACTTAAGTGCTGAAATTATCAGCAAAAGCCTATTTTCAGCGCTTTTCTACCCTATGCCCCGTCGTTTATTTAGCCAAATCGGCCATTAATATAATCATGAGTCAGCTTGTGTTCTGGGTCGTTGAACACTTTTTCGGTACTGTTCACCTCAACCAAGCTCCCTAAGTGGAAATAGGCCGTGCGGTCAGACACACGCGAGGCTTGTTGCATGGAGTGCGTGACGATCACTATGCTGAAGTTTTTCTTCAGATCAGCAATCAGCTCTTCAATAATACCGGTAGCAATTGGGTCAAGGGCTGAGCATGGTTCATCCATCAAAATCACCTCTGGCGCGACAGCAATGGTGCGAGCAATGCATAGCCGCTGCTGCTGACCACCAGATAAGCCTGTGGCAGGCTGGTCGAGGCGATCTTTCACTTCGTTCCATAGCCCGGCTCGAGTCAGCGATTGCTCCACTAACTCATCGAGATCGGCTTTGGTGTCGATCAGTCCATGAATTCTCGGGCCATAGGCCACGTTGTCATACACCGATTTAGGGAACGGGTTAGGACGCTGGAAAACCATGCCCACTTGCGAGCGCAGTTCCACAATTTCTGTCTCTTTGTGGTGAATATCTTCACCGTCGAGAATGATGTCGCCGGTCACCACACAGCCGGGAATGGTGTCATTCATTCGATTTAAACAGCGCAAAAAAGTGGATTTGCCGCAGCCTGATGGACCGATCATCGCGAGAACTTCTTTCTCGCCAATATCAAGGCTCACGTCTGCAATCGCCGGTTTTGCGCCATGCTCGTAGTTCACAAAGACATTGCGCGCCGTCATTCGCGGATTATCAACAAAGGGTACACCACAGGTTTCTTTGGGGGCTGCGGTATTTTGGGGCGTCGTGTTCACTGTTTGCTCTGTAAGAGTTCCGTTAGTCATGGTTGTTGTCGTCATGGTTTTCTCTCCCGACTTACCAGCGTCGCTCGAGACGCTTACGCATAATCACGGCGCAGGCATTCATA
>NZ_MUFO01000097.1:0-1573 GCF_001995345.1 Salinivibrio sp. IB872
ATAGCGTTAGTGGTGAGCTATCTAAGAAAATGTGGCTTTAACATGGCGGATATAAGGCAAATACTGGCTTCTATCCGCCAATTTAGGCGTTGGTCGGTAACGACCACTCTCTAACAAAAAATATCGCGATCGCGGCCTACGGCCGCTTATCAAAAAGAACCCCGCCTAAAAAGGCGGGGTTCGTCAGCAATCTGACGCACCCATGGGGTGCGTTCATCTACTGCGATAGCGTAAGCCTCGCCTTAGTCTTTATCGCTCGCATCTTCAATCATCTGCGCTTGGTTATAATTTTCGAGTCCCACTTTCTCAATCAGACCTAGCTGAGTCTCCAGCCAATCAATGTGTTCTTCCTCATCATCGAGAATATACTGGAACAAATCTCGCGAGACGTAATCGCGTATGCTTTCGGTGTAGGCAATGGCTTCTTTCAAGTCTTCGTGTGCCTGCATCTCTAGCGCGAGGTCGCACTCAAAAATTTCTTGCGTATCTTCGCCGATACGTAATTTACCTAAGTCTTGTAAGTTCGGCATCCCTTCTAAGAACAAGATGCGTTCAATCAACTTGTCCGCGTGCTTCATCTCATCAATCGACTCTTCATATTCTTTATGAGCAATGACTTTTAAGCCCCAGTCTTTGAACATACGTGCATGAAGGAAGTACTGGTTAATGGCAATAAGTTCATTGCCGAGCACGGTATTTAAAAACGCAATCGATTTTGGGTCGCCTTTCATGGCAAAAGCCTCCTTATGGGTTCTATTTATCAACTGTAGAACCCATAAGGAGGCTGTCAAATTTGACTCAGTACTCCTGAGTTAGCTCGCTTGCTGTAACGTAATCACTTGCACCTGATCGTGAATCACCTCTTTGGCCTGACGCACACATTTACCACACTGTGAACCCAGCGGAGTGAGCCGACGAAGTTCGCGAATGCTGGTCACGCCTTGTTGATTCACAAGCTGCTTAATGGTTTTATCCGATACAGCATGGCAAATACATACAAACATCATTCTCACCCTACAACATAAACTATAACGAGAATAGTTTGCATTGCGCTTCAGGTAAAGGGTTTTTATATAACAATTGATTATTTACGTAATAGCTACACAAACAAAAAAGATCGCATAAAACCAAAGCGCCATACGGCCTATGTCTGGGGTACTGCCATAAAAAAAGGAGCGCAATGCGCTCCTTTTTCAGTGGTATGTTTAACTCAACGCATTACGCGATGATGTTAGCAACAACACCAGCACCTACGGTACGGCCACCTTCACGGATAGCGAAACGTAGACCTTCGTCCATCGCGATTGGCGCGATCAACTCAACAACCATCTTGATGTTGTCACCAGGCATTACCATCTCAACGCCTTCTGGCAGCTCGATAGTACCGGTCACGTCAGTTGTACGGAAGTAGAACTGTGGACGGTAGCCTTTGAAGAACGGAGTATGACGGCCGCCTTCGTCTTTAGACAGTACGTATACTTCTGACTCGAACTTAGTGTGCGGGGTGATTGAACCAGGCTTCGCCAGTACTTGACCACGCTCAACTTCGTCACGCTTAGTACCACGCAGAAGA
>NZ_MUFO01000098.1:0-1386 GCF_001995345.1 Salinivibrio sp. IB872
AAATTATACTGGGAACAAAAATGAAGGAAACATTAAAAAAAGTAGGTTTCATCCGTAATCTATATTTTTGGCTTCGGTTTGTCTATAATAATAGATACATTCCTAACTTTAAGAATCCGAGAACATACAATGAAAAAGTAAATTACCGTAAGAAAAATGCTAATCATCCGTTGTTTAGTACTTGTGCAGATAAAATAGCGGTTAAAGATTATGTCGCCTCCAAAATTGGCGAGAAGTACATCATTCCTACTCTTTTCACGGGCAGTTGTATAACAGTAAAAAAAGCTCGTTCATTACTTGAAGAGCATGGTGATTGTTTACTAAAAGCTAATCATAACTCTGGTCCTGTGTATTTGTTAACAACAGATATGACTCAAGTAGATCTTAAAGCTGCATGTGATGATGTTAACCATCAGCTAACTATCGACTTTGGGAAGTATCAAAGAGAACCTTGGTATAGCGAGATAAAACCGCAAGTTTTAGTTGAAAAACGGATATATCCTGAAAACGGCGAAAAAGATCTAAAAGATTACAAATTCCATGTGTTTAAACAAGGTGATAATGGTCATAAAATTTTATTACATGTAGATTATGATCGTAGTACAAATCACAACCGGTCTTTTTTTGACGAAGGTTTGAATTGGATTCCTTTCTCAATGAAGTATCCTTGTGTTAAATCAAGTATAGATGAACCCGACAATTACGAAGAGATGTTATACTTGTCAAAAGTGTTGAGCGAGCCTTTCACTTATGTTCGAGTAGATTTTTACAATGTAGGTGGAAAAATCTACTTTGGAGAAATGACGTTTGCACATGAGAATGGCAGAGGAGATTTTAGTAGCAAGGAGCATGATCTTTGGATGGGGAACCTTTGGCAAGGTGATCCAGCCAAGTAAGGTTAAATTATGGCACCATACTTTTTTGTTTTTGGTTGGCTTGCTTTTTTTTCGGTTATGGAAAATTATAAGCAGTTTAACAAACTAAAGCCTTTTTTCTACACTGCCACGGTAATAATTCTGGTTCTTTTTGCAGGTTTCAGAAAGGCTGGTGTTGGGGCTGATGACTTAAACTATATTGAGAAGTTCCTAGAGATTCCTAGTTTTAGCTCTTGGCTGACGGGAGAGTTTATATATTCCTTTTCAGAGACTAGAATGGAGCCAGGCTATCTTTTAATTGGCTCAATGATTCGTGAGTTCTCGACAAGTTATGTTTATCTCTTTCTTTCAATAGCTTCAATTTCAATAGGTCTTGCGTCACTAAATTATTATCGGTATTCGAAATATGTTTTTTTGGCTTTGACTCTGTTTTTTGTTCATACTTTTTTATATCGCGATATAAATCAAATACGCTCTGCAATAGCTGCCGCTATCGGCTTGTTTTTAATTC
>NZ_MUFO01000099.1:0-1370 GCF_001995345.1 Salinivibrio sp. IB872
ATTAAAAAGTAATGGTTTAAAGGCCAGATTAAAAAGTAATGGTTTAAAGGCCAGAGTAAAAAATGGAAAAGTTTCAGTTAGACTTGACGGTCTCTCAAACCCAGTTTCGATAGTAAAAGATATATCTGACGATGAATGCAAAGTAAAAACGAACGATTCTGTTATAACGGTTTTCGCTTGTTTTTCTTTATTTTTGGGTCTTTCGGGCATATATGAAGGTAGTGGTAAATTTTTAATTAGTTGTGCATTTGTTTCAATGGCTATAGCTTCTTTTTTTTCAGTACTACTTACAGAAGTTAAGTTGACTAGGCTTCGTGCTATTTTAACAGCATACAATCGCGGAGAGCACGACTAATAATGCGTGTCGCGTAGCTGGCACTTTTGACTAAGTATGGAGAATAAAGCGATGGATAGCATTGATAAATCTTGGCTTGCGCGTTTGGGCGTGAATCATATTGAGAGCAATTATATTTTCACTGGCTGCGACTATTATAAACGAGGCGGTGAAGAGGACTTAGCGTTTCTGTATGCGTCTGATAACCTGACACTGGTCAGCTGCAATGAAGACGTTCGAACAGATCTAGAAAAATCTAAGCTGCGATCGCTGCATGACTATATCGACGATGTGAACTCTCAAGCGTTTGAGGTCTATATTGATGATATTGATTATTATCTATCAGGTCATATTTGTGACGCTAAATCAAAGGTAGAGATTGATCAGCTCACGCTTGAAGCCCATCGAGAACGCATCGAACAATTTATCACAAGGTTTGATGAGGAAGAATTATTTAAAGCGGATTTTAGTCTGGACTCAGACTATTTCTATATGGCTTATCTGGAAGGGCAGCCTGTTGGGATCATTGCGTCATATTGTGGTGTCGAGCCCTTTGAATCGCTGTCTATCTTGGTGACACCAAGCTATCGTCAGCGTGGTGTCGGCAAGGCACTGATTTCAAGGTGGGTTAAAGAGGTTGAAAAGAGGGGACGTGTCGCCAGATATCGTGCCAACCGGGAAAATATTGCCTCCCGACGCCTTTGCGAGTCGTTAGGCTTTGTTGCTCACAGTCATATTCAAATACTGGCAAAACTATGAGTAGCGGCAACGACCCAATACGCATTGGTGGGGTTATCGCAATATGATGAGTGGGAGAGGCGTTTGTGGCTGATATTCATGGAGATTAAATGTTGTCTTTAGAACCCTCAGGGAAAACGCATGAAGATCCGCGGCATGCCTGGGCTAGCGATTTAATGACTTAATTGTCAATTAAGGATGAAAATCGTGCGTTGAACCATGTTTATTAATTAAAATGAGTGAAAATAAAGGATCAATTTGTTGATCATTTTCAGTGCGATTTAATGGTCTCCTAACG